>CAJCBY010000058.1 GCA_903960725.1 uncultured Cytophagaceae bacterium
GTTAATACCAAATACATCATCCCGATCATTTTCTGCCGGGGGGTTTCTTTTAAACTTGCCATAATTAGCCTTTCATAGCTGTTAACATACTACCATATACTTGGTTCAAAGACTGAATATTTGCGTTCAATTTAGCTAATTCTGCCTTGAATAACTCTGCATCTTTTTGGGTTGCAGCAATGTGTTCTACACTTGCATTCACGTTACCATAGAATCCGTTGATGGCTTTCATGTGCTTGCTTGCCTCTTGGATTTCTGCTTCATAAACAGCGTTCAATTTCTCCAAGGATTCTCCAGCCTTCGCGTAGTTTTGGGTATATTTAGCCGCTTCTGTTGAAGAAGCAGAGATAGTTGCTAACGATTGAGATGCCTCAGAAACAGATTTATTTAATCCGCCTAAAGACTCTGCAGAGGAGTTCAATGATTTAACAAAATCTTGTGTAGCTCCAGTCGCTTTCGATATTTCAGATAAGCTATTCGCTGTATCAGTTAATGATTTCAAGCTCTTGGTTAAATGAGCTACAGCCTCCGCATCTAAACCAGGAACATCACCAGTATGACGAGCCGCCGCAGGACGAGGAGCATCTCCCACTAATTCTGGATACACTTTTTCCCAGTCATAGCTTTTTTCCTCCTTAGCCTTAAGATAAAGCACGCCAAACAAAATAAAGATAGCGGCCTCCGTAAACATCCCTACCATCAACATCTCATTCGCACCGGTCCAGTGCAAAATTTTAAAAAGCGCTCCAACAATTACGATAGCGGCACCAAAACTGGCAATTACATTAATTGACTTTTCCATTTTATTAATTCTTAATAATAGATTTTAACTTATATTTATCTAGATGTAGGGCGTCCTAAATAACGCATCACACTTCTAAACCCAACATAGGATCTTTTGTTTTTCTCAAATTCGTAGGTACGCGTTCCGGTCTCTAAATAATAACCGATATCTTTCCAAGATCCGCCACGAACCACTTTTCGAGGATTATCCTTATCCCGATTAATCGAGTTTAAATCCCAAGTAACTGCCGAAGCATTTTCTTCAAAAGCATCTTCACACCATTCCGCAACATTTCCTGCCATATTGTATAAACCGTAGTCGTTCGGACTGTAGGCGTTCGCAGGAGCAGTATATTCGTAACCATCCGCATCATAATTTCCGCGGTGTGGCTTGAAATTTGCAAGTAAACAACCCTTTGCATTCGATAAATAGGGATTTCCCCAAGGGTATTTCGCTGAAGCACGTCCACCGCGAGCCGCCCACTCCCACTCAGATTCAGTAGGGAGCGTAAAACTAGGAAGCTTAGCTAAACCTTGCGATTTACGGTAGCTATTCATCAATTTAGAACGCCATTCGCAAAAATACTTAGCAGCAGACCAGTTAACTCCAACGACCGGATAAAGATCAAATGCTGGACTAGAAAAATAGTTTTCTGTCATCGGATCGCCGTAAGTAAAATCACGCGTTGTATAACCTGGCATCTTCAAATCCTCTGACCATCTAGTCGTATCAGGATAGTAATCAGACATAATTTTTGTCTCACCAAGGACAGATAATGAATCCCTTAAAATCGATTCCACAAACTGGCGGTATTCGTAATTCGTAATCTCCGTATCATCCATAAAAAAGGCGGATACCGTTACACGACGTGGGAAATTAATAGCTGAACGAGACGGATCTTCATCCCCTTGGCCCATCAAATAACTGCCTGATGGGACTAATACCATACCAAAAGGTGTGGGTTGAGACCAACCTTTGCGATTGACTGCAACGATCTCGCCGTTAAATATACCTGGATCCTCGGTCGCCGGCTTGAAAAACAAACCTTTTAAGCCTTTTGATTTAGTTGAATTAGCCGATTTACTCGAGCTTAATGTTTTACCTCCTGTCGTACTTTTAGACCCGCAACTTTGAATCGCCACGGCAATAACAAGCAAAGAAAATAACCAGACTAACTTTTTATTCAGATTATGAAAATTCATACACCTATTTAAATTTCTGTTTGTTCTAAACGTTAGGGCAAAAACTATATTGCCTCTGATCAAAAATAAACTCGTCACAGAATTTACAAATTCCTCAAATTTAAAGGAATATTCTAACAAAAGAATAGCTTTCAACATAATTTTCCAAGCTATCGCTATAAAATTCGGAACCGCGGAGTTCGTATGGGAGCTAACTTCTGTTTAATCTTTCTTTCTGGAATACGAAATCTTAAAAACACCTCGTGCGACAAAGGCTTCTTATTCAATGCGTTAGACGTTGTGATATCGAGTGCATAACCTATATCGAGTTTATTTTGGAGGATTGAAACACCTACTAAACCCATCGCTGCATCCTCATTTCGATATGCGGCTCCTAGATAAATTAGTTTATTGTAATAAACACGAGCGCCACCTTCGGGTACTATTTGACCGCTATAATAGCGAACTAACGCATAGGGCAATAAATCAAAATAATCGCTCAAAGGTATTTCGGCACTTCCATGCACGGCAAAGACTCTATCCAGTGGCATAGATGCAGTACCGCCATTAAAATCAAATTTAGGAGCCGTTAAATGATCCGCCGTTAAGCCCAGTTGCCAGGTATCGGTAGAATAAACAACACCAAGCCCTAAATCTGGCTGGGTTTGATTAACGCGGGAACCTGAAATTAAATTAGCTACCGGATCATTCGGGTCGCGTACGCGAAAGGTTCTTCCATCAAACGATTTAGTATGTAGTCCTGCAGATAGGCCAAAAGACCACATGCCATTCGCTCTAGGCAAATGATAAGCTCCTTGTAATTGAAACAATTGTTGCGCAAC
>CAJCBY010000059.1 GCA_903960725.1 uncultured Cytophagaceae bacterium
CGAAGACCATTAGCTGATGTCGAGGCGATGCAAACTATGTTTGATTTTGGAAATGTCTATATAGGGGCCTATGATGGCGAAAAATTAGTAGGCTTAGCGCGTGTTATGACAGATTTCGTATTCACCAGTTATGTTTCCGATTTAGCCGTGGATGAAAATTACCAACACCAAGGTCTAGGAAAGCAACTATTAATTGAGGCAAAAAACTACCTTCCTAGAGCTAAATTAATTCTTCTGGCTGCGCCCGCCGCAGAGGGATATTACCCTAAAATAGGGATGCAAAAACACGAACATTGTTACTACGTAAACAGTGTTGAAGAACTAAATTAGTTACTGCTTTTCTTTGATTTTACAATATATTGTGCTTTTTTTCGGGTTGAAAACCAAATAACTATTTGGCAATCAACAAAAGAACAAATTTATTCTATCATTTTTAACCCCAATTTTTGAAAAATTCATCGCTTATGAAAACAAAAATTACTAGCCTCTTAACACTGTTTTTAGTGTTAATTATGCAGGTATCGTTCGCCCAGAAAGCAACGAAAACTGTAACAGGTACGGTAGTAGATGAAAACAGCCAACCTTTAGTGGGCGCATCTGTCATCGTTAATGGAACAAAAACGGGAACAAACACAGACAAGTCTGGTAAGTTCTCCATTGCGGCCGCTGATGGCCAAAGCTTAACATTCAGCTTCGTAGGTTACAACAAATCTACTGTAGCTGTAACAAGTGCCACTTCATCTGTTCAAGTAGCCTTAACATCTGACAATACGTTAGATGAAGTAATCGTGACTTCTTATAGTACTTCTACTAAGCAATCCTTTACAGGTACAGCGAAAGTTGTAGATGCAAAAAACATCGAGCGTAAAAACTTCTCAAACATCTCAAAGGGATTAGCGGGTGAAGCAGCCGGTGTAACTGTCATCAACTCTTCAGGACAACCAGGTACTTCTGCAGCCATTCGTATTCGTGGTATCGGTACGGTTAATGGTAGCCGTGGCCCACTTTATGTATTAGATGGTGTGCCTTTTGAAGGAAACATTAACGCGATTAACCCAGGTGACATCGAAAATACAACAATCTTGAAAGATGCGGCGGCAACAGCCATCTACGGTTCTCGTGGAGCGAATGGTGTCGTGGTAATAAACACCAAGAAAGGTAGTAAAACAGGAGAAGCTGTGATTGAATTAGAATTAAAGTCTGGTCAAAACATGAGCTTATTACCTCGCTACAGTACAATTCGTAACCCAGAGCAATACATCGGATTAACTTGGGAAGGTTGGTATAACAGAGGTGTTGCATTAAGTAATGCCAATCCAACTGCTTATGCAAACACAAACTTGTTTGCGAACATGCCTAACTATAATATGTGGACTGTTCCTGCAGCTCAATTAATTGACCCTGCAACAAGACAAGTAGTTCCTGGTACACCTCGTCGTTATAACCCTGAGAATTGGGCTGATTTCGCATTCCAAAACTCGAATCGTAATGAAGCAAACTTGAAAATCAGCGGTGGCAATAACAAAACACGCTATTTTGCTTCTTATGGTGCATTAGAAGATGTTGGTTACTCTGTAAACACAGATTACAAGCGTTATTCAACTCGTTTGAACTTAACGCACAATCCAAAATCTTGGTTAAATTCAACTACGAACATAGGTTATTCATATGGCGTTACAAACAACCCTGGCCAGTCGTCTGACTCAGGTTCTGTATTCTGGTTTGTAGATAACTTGCCTCCCATTTATCCTTTATTTTTACATGACAATACAACATCACAATATGTACGCGATCCTTATTACAATGGATATCAGTATGATTATGGTGTAGGTCGTGGTTTTGGTGCATTAACGAACTCTATTGCAGACGCTAATTTAGGAATCCGTAATACGAAAGCACATGATATCAATGCGGCTACCTCATTGAATATTCAAATTACGCCAGGCTTATCATTAGAGAACAAATTAGGTTTGCAGTATTCTAATTCTTCTTTGGATTACCAAAACAACCCATTCTATGGCCCTAATGCTGGTCAAGGAGGTTATATCTACAAGCAGAAGACAGAAAACTTAAACTACAACTTGTTAAACTTATTACGTTACAAGAAGTCGTTTGACTTAAATAATTTTGAGGCATTTGTTGCGCATGAAAGTTATGCAACAGAGACTAAATTTATGTGGGCGTCGATGTACAAGTTAGTAATGCCGGATGGCGTTGAATTTAACAATGCAGTTATTTCAAATCCTCCACAATCCTACTTGAACAACTACACATTAGAGTCTTATTTTGGACAATTGAACTACGATTACGATGGTAAATATTTCCTTTCTGCTACGGTAAGACGTGATGGATCATCTCGTTTCTTGAAAAACAAATGGGGTAATTTCGGATCAGTAGGTGCTGCATGGTTAGTGTCAAAAGAGGCATTTATGGATAATGTCCCTTTAGTTAAGGACTTAAAGTTAAAGGCTTCTTATGGTTTAATTGGAGAGCAAGGTGGTATCGGTCTTTATCCTGGATATGACTTATTCCAAGTACAAAACTTGAACTCTAATATCTCATTATCTTTCGTATCTAAGGGTAATCCAGATTTAACGTGGGAGGTTTCAAAGCAAATGCAAGTAGGAACTGAATTCAAATTAGGCAAGTACTTGGATGTTGCTATTGATTACTACACAAAATTAACAGATAACTTAATCTTTGATCGCCGTGTAGGACCATCAGTAGGTTATGCTTCTCTACGTGTAAATGATGGTGCTCTTCGTAATGCGGGTCTTGAATTTGATATTACTGCACACTTATTACAATCAAAGAATAACTACTTAGATTTTACGATCAATGGTGAAATGATTGAGAACAGAATGCTACGTTTACCAATCGACCCTGCCACAGGGAAAGAGAAGATTATCGATATCGATGGCATTTATGGAAGAGCCGTAGGTCGTTCAATCTTCGATTTCTATACTCGTGAATATGCCGGTGTTAATCCAGAAACAGGTGTTTCAGAGTGGAACGTATATTGGGTAGATTCAAATGGTGATAATATCCGTCAAGCAGCGGAAAATATCAAATCTATGGCTGATTTCGAAGCAACTGCAACCGCTGAGACATTGAAAACCATTAAAGTTTCGCGTACCGGAGCTTATGCAGATGCTACTACGAAATTTATTGACAAATCCCCTTTCCCTAAAGTAAGAGGAGCATTTAGCTTAAATGGTGGATTAGGTAACTTTGACATTAGCGCACAATTCTTATACAGCTTAGGTGGCTATGCTTATGATGGTGCTTACGCTGGTTTAATGAACTCAGGTGGAGCTGCCGGTGGAAATAACTACCATACGGATATCTTAGCAAGATGGACGCAAAAAGGTCAATCAACTGATGTCCCACGTTTATCAGCTGGTCAGGACGCTAACGTAAATTCAGCTTCGACTCGATTCATTACAAAATCGGATTTCTTAGCGTTGAATAATATCCAAATAGGGTACAAGGTTCCTAGTAAGTTCTTTAACAATAGCCCTATTTCAGGTGTTTATTTATGGGTATCTGGAGATAATTTATTCTTAGCCTCAGCTAGAAATGGTTTTAACCCAAGTTCTGCTGAAACTGGAGGCTCTGATACGTATCGTTATTCTCCTTTGTCTACAATCACAGCAGGCTTACGCGTTAAGTTTTAATTTTTTAAACGAAATAGAAAGATGAAAACAGTATATAAATTTTTATTTGCGGCTGTCCTAATGGGAACAGTTAGTTGTAAAGAAGAATTTTTGCAGACGGAACCTACCGAATTGATTTCAGCGAATCAAATCGCAGAAGCGTCAGCACTAAATCCTGGTTTACAATCTGCGAACGTAGCAGGTATTTATGCAACGATGTATGGCGCGGGAACGGGCGGTACAACTGGTCACGATGACTTTGGTCATAAATCATACGATATGTATGGTGACTTATTATCTGGTGACATGGCTTTAACTTCGGTTATCTATGGCTGGTTCAGAACAATTACAGAATTTCAAACTACGGTAGATTATACTTTCCAAGATAACTACCAAGTATGGCGTTTCTACTACCGCCTTATCTTCGCTGCTAATACAGTAATCGATGGTTTAGGTGGTAGCAATGCTATTCCGGCAACGGCAGCAGGTCGTTGGTATATGGGTCAAGCAAAAGCAATGCGTGCCTTCTCTTATTTTTACTTAGCTCAGTATTTCCAAAACGAATACAACCCAGCTGAGAAGATTTTACCATTATACACAAACACAAAAGATCCTAACTTGCCTAAGAGTACAGCGGCGGATGTATATGCGTTAATGGTGAAAGATTTAACAGACGCGCAATCGTTATTATCTGATTTTTCTCGTTCGAACAAATCTGAAGTAAACGCTTCGGTAGCATCAGGTATGTTAGCGTATGTTCACGGTGCGATGGGTAATAACGCAGCGATGAAATCGGTAACAGCTGACGTTATCTCAAAAGGTGGCTTTAAAATCATGACAGCGGCTGAAGCAACGGGTGGTTTTAATTCCTTAGCAACTAGCCAATGGATGTGGGGTGTAGATATCACGGTAGATTCTAAGTTGAACTTGATCTCTTGGTGGGGACAAATGGACCTTTACACCTATTCTTACGCTTGGGCGGGAGATATCAAGGGTATGGACAAAGGTTTGTATGACTTAATCCCAGCTAATGACATCAGAAAAGCTCAATTCTCTTCAGCTAATAAATTAGCTCCTATCGGTAAGTTCTACCACCCGAACAAAGTAATCGGTGGTCAAAGAACAATCGACGCAGATTATATCTACATGCGTGTGGAAGAGATGTACTTGCTAAATGCAGAAGCTTGTGCTAAAACAGGGGACGAAGCAGGTGCAAGAAAGTCTTTAAAAGCAATCATGGCGCTACGTGTTCCTGATGCATCTTATATCGATGCATTAACAGGTAAAGCGTTACAAGATGAGATTTACTTACAGACTCGTATTGAGATGTGGGGTGAAGGAAAGACGTACTTAGCATTAAAGAGAAATAAGGCAACTACGAACCGTGGATCAAACCACTTGAAGTTTGTAGGTACTCCTGTTCCTCACAACGACACACGTTTAACTTTCAAGATTCCTATCGAAGAAGTTCAAAACAACCCGAACTTGAATAAGTAATCAAGTTTAAACTAAAAAGCCGCTCCTTCTTACGAGGGAGCGGCTTTTTTATTTACGTTTCTTTTATTTAAGCTTGGTCGTATCTACGCGGCTAGGCGTATCTTGTCCAGATATAATGCTGGTCGCACTCGTCGCGATTGCCTTGATGATTTCAGTCATATTGTCTAAGTCCAAAGTCTGTACCTCATCACTCGCCTTATGGTAGTTAGGTTCACTGTCCATCTTAGATGTTGAAATGGTGTGTGCAGGAACGCCTAATTCTGCTAAAGTGGCATTGTCAGAGCGGTAGAATAAATTCTGTTCTGGGTAGGGATCTGGATAAAACGTGAACTGAGAACCTACTAAATTCTTCTTCAGAATTTCACCCATCGATGACTTCTCATAACCGGTGATGTAAGCACTATTTTTACCCCATTTACTTTCTGTACCGATCATCTCTAAATTGAACATCGCCATCACCTGATCAGGGTTAAATTGCTTCGAAAAATAGGAGCTGCCATGCCCTCCACTCTCCTCAGCCGTAAACGCAGCAAAGATTAACGTACGTTCATTATTGCGCATTTTCGCATAGTATTTTGCCAGCATCATGACAGCCGTTGTGCCCGCCGCATCATCATTCGCGCCATTATAAATAGAATCCCCTTGTACGGGTTTTCCTATGCCTAAATGGTCATAATGACCAGAGAAAATCACGTATTCGTTCGGGCGGCTTTTGCCAGGTAAAATCCCTACTACGTTCGATAATTCCAGGCGATCTACTTGTAGCCTTGCATTGATTTTAAAGGTAGAGGGAACAGCATTCGCTACGACAAAAACGATGTTCGCCTGACTTTCTCTCAACGGTCCTCTACCAGAAAGGCGCGGGATAAATTTTGCGAAACTCTCATGCAAAAAGGCAATCGTTGGTTTAGTCGCATTCATGATGCGGTAGGCGATTTGGCCAAAATTCTCTCCTTCCTTCACACTCACCACTTCATACCCTGATTTTTCGTCGATTTGAATGGACGACTCTTTCGAGATAATAGCTATTTGTTTTGCCTCAATCGGCTTCTCATCCGCGCTCCCTGAAGCTGACTTTAACGCAGATTTGAACATGGGAAAGGTCTGTAAATAGCTGCCCTTTGTTTTCTGCAAGCCCACCTTTTCGAATTCTGCAGCGATGAAATTCGCTGCCTTCTCTATACCCGGCGTAAAGGGTTTTCTGCCCGCTAGCTCGTTAGAAGCTAAATAAGTCTCGATACGCTCCGTTTCTGTTAGCGTGATGATTTTGTCAATTTTCTGCGCTTGAGCGAAGAAGGGCAGAGATAGAAGTAGTAAGATTTTTTTCATCGGATATTTTTATTCCGACAATATTACGTAATTATTTAGAGAAAAGGATTCCCCCATTTTTTGTTCGTATAAACATCCTTGCCAGTCAAAGTTCGCAGAAAGGCGACCATGGCATTGATCTCATCAGGTGTCATTTGCAGATTTTGGCCTATATTATTAGGTCTTAAACGCGGATCTAAATTCGTATTTCTTGCCGGATTAGCAATCGAATTGTAATGAGCTAATACCTGTCGAATATTCATCGGTACAGCCGTATGCATAAAAGGGCTATTCGCCACTCCGGCCGCATTTAAAATATCCCGTAAAGAGGGCGAACGCGTATTATTGAGATCAATTTGAGCACTTCCGATTACTCCGATAAATCCATTGTTTCTAGAATTAGGATCTATGTCAAATTCAGGTGCCCGGTGACAACCTTGGCATCCAAACCCTCCTCCTATTCGCTCACTCGCCGCATTAAAAACGGGAGGTGCTAAAAAAAGATTCTTCCCAGCATTTTCTTGGGCGGTAAAATTAGGGAACGGCGCGCCATCATTAGGAGCTTGAGCGCGGCCCACATCGTATTTCGAATCAAACGATTGAATACTTCTGATAAATTGAGCTAAAGCGGTCTGCATTCTAGCCTCTGTGATGTTACCGTCTCCAAAAGCCATCGTAAACAATTCCTTATAATAGCCTAGGCCATTCAATTTCGTTAGCAAGGAGCTCATGTTTCCGCGCCCGGTTTGGCCACTAAAACCCATCTCTAAATGATCTTGTATAGGAATCGTAACCTGCGCCTCTAAGTTTGCTGCACGCTCATCCCAAAAAAACTTCGCCTCCTGAGCATAGCGCGCATTAATTAAACGCATAGAATGCCTAATCGTGCGCCCATTCTCCACGCCTAAACTAGCCGTCGCGGTATCCCCAAAAGCAAATTCCTGCTTGTGGCAACTAGCACAGGAAACGGTATTATTGAAGCTTAAATTTTTATCATAAAATAGCACACGACCAAGTGTAGCCGTTTTATCCGTAATCGAATTTGCCGCGGTGTTATCCTTATTCACATAGGCAGGTTTGCCCTGTGCAGCGTAATTATCTAACGATGCGGGGTTGATGGATAAAACTTTCTGAATCTCAACATAGGAGTCTGAAGTGACGGTTTCTAAGCTGTCTTTACAACTGACGAATAGAACAACAGATAGAACTAGTATATAAATGCGCATAATTAATGAAATTTTACCCTAAACGTAAATCTACATAAATATTGTATTTCATACCGTAAAGTAGACGTTTTTAGAAAATTTACCTACGGCTGACTTATGTCAAAGTCTAATGGTAACAAATCAGCCATTCCTATTTTGCTCATTTCTCCTCGCATTTCAATCGAGTAAGGATAATCGCCATTGCGCGTTATTTGAATGGGCCCTTTAGGAATTAGGATAGAATAAGGATATGGGGCGTCCATAAAGACCGGACGGGAAACCCGCTTTCGATTAAACACAATTTCCATGGGAATAGTCCAATCCAGTGTGATTAATCCTTCCGGGGAAATAACGCCTATTAAATCGACCGGTTTAAAGGGTATATGTCGCTCACTATTTCGATCAAAAAACAGCCCACGACGCAAATTATTCAAGTATTCCGGTTTCAATAAAAATGCATTGAACCCCTCTTCCTCCAGGCGATTATCCACGAATGATTTCAAAAAATGTTTGATGGATCCTTCATAGGCATCGACTCGGTTGCGTTTCCATCTGCGCTCCTGACGCGCATCTTCCGGCTCTAATTGCTGAAAACTAGCTAAGCCCTTAAAGGAAGTCAGGCTATTTGTCTTTTCAAAATCATACAAAAAATACGTGATTTTATAGCCTAGCGACTTATTCACAATTTCTAAAGGCTTAGAGGCTGTAGCGGTGAACACCTCCTTGTTTTCGGTAAAATCCATTACTTCTCGATTAGTAATGTAGACCTCTTTTCGATTATAGTTTTCCCCTATGAAACCCCTTTCAAAAGCCCGAAATTGCTTTTCCCACGTCTTGTCCTGTGAACCCACCACCCGAACTTCAGCTAGTGTTTTGTTGTCTTCCTCGAGAGAAAAATTAAAGGTGCTTGTGTTCCCGGGCACCTCGATAAAGAGCATTTTAGGTACGTAACCCACCATGGAAGCCACCAACCGATGCCGGCCAGCCGGTATGTTTTTCATACTGAAATGCCCATTCACATCCGTTTGAGTTCCCATCGTCGATCCTTCGATGAACACACTTGCACCAGGAATAGCGACTTTTCCTTTTTCCACCACGGATCCGGTTAACACATATTTTTGCTGGGCAAACAGGAAAAAGGGAGCAAGAAGAAAAGGGAATAGCAGGCGCATCATTTATCTTTGACTAAATTTAAGCAAATAATTCAGAATGATTAACCGCCTATTTTCGGAGCCATTATCCCCTGCTAACAGCGTTGCGCTTGACCTAAGTGCTACGAATAAGGAATTGAATCCTGCTATATATGCGAATATCCCCGCTTTTTGTGCTTACATAGAGCAGAAATTAGGGGCCAAAATCGGAGTAGGCGGCTACCTCGAACACCGCATCATTTACGAAGCGCATGAAAACTTTGCAACGGCTTCCGCTGACTTTCGGAACATTCACTTAGGGGTGGATTTTTGGGCGCAGGCGGGAACCCCTGTTTTTTCTGTGGCGGATGGCGTGGTGCACAGTTTTCAAGTGAATCCTGGTTCGGGTAATTATGGCCCAACGATTATTCTATTTCATCCCTCGCAGGGAATTTATAGTTTATATGGACATTTAGCTGAGCAAGATTTAGAAGGGTTGGCGGTCGGAATGCCCATTGCTGAAGGTCAGCTACTTTGTCATTTAGGGGAGCCCAGCGAAAATGGCGGTTGGCCACCCCACCTGCACTTTCAACTCATTCGCGATATGCAAAGATATAGTGGCGATTATCCTGGTGTTTGTTCTCAGCGCGATCTAGCCTATTTTGCCAGCAACTGTCCCGACCCTTTATCTTTTTGAAATTCCCCAGAGAATGGCTTCCTCGATTAATTTTACAAAATCTCGATTCGCCCAAACCTCCTTCGAGTGGCCCATCGACGTATAAAAGGTCTTCCCCTTTCCTACTGTTTTATGCCATGCCACCGGGTGATTTTTCCCCATGCCAAAATTCTTGTCTTTCATCCACAACATATTCCCACTAGGCAAAATCTTATCTCCATCAATCGAGTAAACGATGGTTGCATTAGTCGGTAATTGGTAGAAAACATACCATTCGTCATTGCCCTCAAATGTCTTAGATAACCCAAGTGAAAAAGTCGTGTCCTGCAAGGATACTTGTGCTTTTTGAAACTGCGGATTTAACGGATGATGCGAAAACTTCGCCCCTAACAAGTTCTTTTCATACCAATGAAACTCGTGATGTGAATCATCCCCTGCACCGTGGATTCCCATCAAGGTTCCGCCATTTTCCACGTATTTCTCTAAAGCTTTTTGCTGCTCTTCATTTAAAACAGGTCCTGTGGAATTATTAAATATAACCACTTCAAATTGCGCTAATTGTTCGGCATTAAATATGCCCCCATCTTCTGTCTCATATAAAAACCAGCTCGGGTTTTTATGGCATAAATTTCTTAATACCAGCTTAGACGCATCGATCGATTCGCCGTGACGAAAAGCGGTTGTTTTTGAGAATAAAAGAATCGCTGGTTTATCGGCCGGAATCGAAAGGGTCGGCTTTTCGGTCTCGTAGCTAACCGGAAATCCATTTTTTACTTTGTAGATGAATAGACTGCCGGCGGCAAATAAAAGAACGACAAAGGTCAATAGGGTCCAGCCTAGTATTTTGAAGAATTTTTTCACTTATGTTTTGATTTTTACACTGCAAGGTAGAGGTTCTATTAAAATTATACAAATAGGGCTAAACGGTAATAGCCTAGTGAAATTCACCGGCTATTACATAATTCTATCATTTTTTAAAACGTTTACACTACGGCTTTTTGGTCGTAATTTCGACTACGCCATTAGCGCCTTTTTCTGCGTATTTTACTTTCGCGGACTCCCCTTTCAAGACATTGATCGATTGAATATTATTCGGGTTGATGTCGTTCAAATTTATATCTGAAGCGATGACCCCATCAATAACAATCAATGGCTTTTCTTTTTGGCCAGGGGAAGACTTCAACACGATATTCCCTTGATCTGTAGGCGAAATATTCTTATTCGAACCCTTCACGGTAATCGTAATATCTTTCCCGTCACGCATTCCTTTCATTACGATTGCATTTGAATCCAAGTTTCCATTGAATGTAGCATCAGAGAAGGAATGAGTAATCGAAATAGTTCCTACAGCAGGAGGTACTGGTGGTGTAGGTGCTCCCGGAGCAGCAGCGGGTGGCGGCGGAGGTGGCATATCTTTCGTTGCAACAGTAAATACCTTTTTACCCGTTTTAGGGTCTGAAAATGTAGTGGAATCTGGTCGCATCGTGACCATGTACTGCATGGCCATTCCTTTCTTATGCTTCGGTTTTTGGGAACTTAATTGAAAGGAAATTAAGATCAAAGAAATCGCCATTAAAGGCAATACGGCCACCTTTCTCAGGTAGGCGTATTTAGGGGCTTGGGAGGTTGTTAACATAATAATTCTTCGTTTAATGGATGAATAATAGAAGGAGTGACTCGGGTTTAAAAAATGATTACCGTAATGGGTTTGTAAGAGCATTTTGGCAAAAGTATCCACCTCTCCTGTGCCCACCGCATCGCGGTCAGCTATAAATTCGTGAATATTTTGCAATTCTTTTTGAATGATCCAGTTGAAAGGGTTCATCCAAAAAATAGAACAAATCAGTTGAGAGAAAAGACGATCCCAGGAGTGTTTTTGACGAATATGGACGAGCTCATGCTTTAGCATTTTTCGACCATTTTCATCGTCCATGGAGATTGATTTTTTCCAAAAAAGGTTCGAGAAAAACGAGAACGGCGCCTCCTCTAAGTCTGTTTCGATGAAGGTAAAATCGCCCATCTGCTTTTTGGCATTCTTCGCTTTCAATCGGAAAATCCGAATCACCGAATAGGCTAAATAACAGATCAATAAGGCACTGATTGCTCCCATTGTCACTATTTCCCACGGAATAATGACTTCCTGAACGGGAGCAGTTGAACCATACATAAAATACTTCAATGCGGGTGTGGCGGCCACTTGTTCCTCGGAGATTGGACTAAATGTGATAGTGACAATCGGAAAATATAAACTCAAGGCCATCACCGCTAACAAATAATAGCGATTATAGGCATGGTAAATCGTATTCTTCAAGAATAGCGTATAATAGCCAAAGAAAATACCTGAATAAATCATCGATTTCAGCAGGTAAATAAATAGTTCCGTCTTATTCATCGCCTTTGGATTTTAGGTTTTGCAATAGGAGTTCTAAATCTTCGATAGACATCTGCTTTTTGTCCACTAAATAGGATACCACATTCGTGTAAGATCCATCGAAAAAGGATTCCGTTAGACCAGCCATGCGTTGGCCCGAATAATCACGTTTCGAGACTTTTGCGGAATACAAGTTGTTTCGATTCGGATTAGAGATTTGAACAAAATCCTTCTCCACTAAAATCTTCAACAGCGTCGCCACCGTATTCGAGTGTGGCTTCGGCTCCGGCAACAGCTCGATGATGTCCTTCAAGAATCCGCCCTCCGACAAATTCCAAATGACTTGCATGACCTGTTCCTCTGCTTGTGTTAATTTTTTCATGTTTTACGTATTTCGTTCACGATAGACCCGCACATCTTTTGCGTTTCGTTGAGGC
>CAJCBY010000060.1 GCA_903960725.1 uncultured Cytophagaceae bacterium
AGAGGTCGTGGTTACACCCATTCCCTGTTTATAACTAGCATTCAAACTAACTGGCAATTTTCCCATCGCAGGTATCGCCCCAAAAACAATCTCCGCCGCAGCTTCCTGCTGCGTAATTCCATCCTGATAGGCCGTCATTAACGACCCAGCATTCTTTAAACTGTCAAATTGCGTCAACGTGTTCACGTTCGCAAAATGAATCGCCACCGTTTTAGGCGTGGCAAAACGATTCACTAGAGCCTTGATTGCGGGCTTTAAACTGTAATTATTAACCGGTCGAATGGAAATACTGTGAATCCCCATCAACACCACATCGTAGTTTTTCAACGTATTTTCAATACGTGCAACCGTCGTATCCGCGCTCGTTTCATCTAAATAGAAATGAGGCATCTCAACGTAGTTGTTGGCCATTTTTTGGAACTCCGTAGGAAAAGCAGCGCCATAAGCCGGCTTGCCGATCGCTAGAGTCGCGATGCGCGTTTTGTCTAATGCTTTAATAGGAACTAACTCGCCCGGATTCTTAATCAGGGTGATGGTTTTCTCCGCAAATTCGCGGTTTAACACTTCACTCTTAATCGGGTTCAAATCCTTGATTAAGTTTTCTACCACGATAGGTTCGTAGTGGGCTAGACCCGCCCAAGCTTTGGCATTTAAAATACGTTTTACGCGCTGATCAATATCCTCTTGCGTGATTTCCTTGTTATCTAGGGCCTTTTTAATCGCTTCAAAAGCCGCCGGAACATCCACAAACGTCTCTAAAATATCATTGCCCGCCAGGATTGCTTTCACGTTTGCCGTGCCTTCTGGGAACATTTTAGTCGCCCCTTTCATATCCATCGCATCCGTAAACACGAGACCTTGAAACTTCAATTCATCCCGTAACAAACCCGTAACAATCGGCTTCGAAAGTGTCGAAGCTAATGACTTCGTCGTATCTAAAGCGGGTAAATTCAAGTGAGCCACCATCACCCCCTGCAACCCATTCGAAATCAATTCTCTGTACGGGTATAATTCCAAACTATCTAGTCGAGCACGTGAGTGATTTAAGACCGGAATATCAAAATGCGAATCTACGCCGGTATCTCCGTGGCCTGGAAAATGTTTCGCGGAAGTAATGATTCCCGCTTTTTGGAGTCCTTTCATATAGGCCAAAGACTTCGCCGTCACATCCTCCCGATTCTCCCCAAACGAGCGGAAATTAATCACCGGGTTCAACGGATTATTGTTCACATCCACCACCGGCGCATAATTAATGTGCACCCCCATTCTTCTACATTGCTCCCCTATTTGAAGACCCATCTTCTCGATTAAGGCCGAATTTCCTTGCATCGCGCCTAAGGTCATTTGGTACGGAAAACGGAACGTCGAATCCAAACGCATCGCCAAACCCCACTCCAAATCCATCCCAATAAACAACGGCACCTTCGTCCGGCGCTGCAATTCATTCACTAACACGGCCTGCTTCACTGGATGTCCTTTGAATAGCACAAATCCTCCCACATGGTAGTTTTTCACAATCGAATACAAACGCGTGGTATCGTAGGTGTCCGCCACATTTCCGCGGGGCATCAACAATTGACCTATCTTCTGATCTACACTCAAGGTATTGAAAACAGAATCCACCCATTTCTGCTGGGTATGTGGGAATAAATCCTGTGAAAAGGCTTGAAAACTTAAAAGGAAAAGCAGTAATCCGGTGCTGATTTTTTTCATAGCAAGGTTAACATTCATATAAGCTGTGAAAATACGCTAAATGTGGGAATCTTCAGAAATATCGAGCCTAATTTTTACTGCTAATTTTCATTCCACCGAAAGCGTTTGTAATTTTGGGGCTTAAATGATGAACGTATGAGAAAAAAAATTGTTGCAGGTAACTGGAAAATGAACAAAACGGCGCAAGAAGCATTCGTTTTGGCTACGGAAGTAGCAGAATTAGTGAAGTCTAGCGTTTCCGCGGATGTTCAGGTGATTATGTCAACACCTGCGCTATATTTAACAGGTGTCAATCAAGTAATTGAGGGCATCCCTAATTTAGCGGTCGCAGCCCAAAACTGCCACGAAAAAGCCTCTGGCGCTTACACAGGAGAGATTTCAGCTCCGATGTTAGCTTCTGCTGGCGTACAATATGTCATTTTAGGACACTCAGAGCGTCGTCAATACTTCGCAGAAACCAACGAGCAATTAGCGGCTAAAACAGACGCAGCTTTGGCTAACGGCTTAACGCCTTTATTCTGCTGCGGCGAAAGTTTAGAAACGCGCGAAGGCGCAGATTTCTTAGGCCATGTAGCACAACAATTAACGGAAAGCTTATTCCACCTTTCAGCGGAGGAATTCTCTAAAGTAGTGATCGCTTACGAACCCATTTGGGCAATCGGAACCGGTTTAACCGCTTCTTCAGACCAAGCACAAGAAATGCACGCCTTTTTACGCGCACACATCGCTAAGAAATATGGCCAAAGCGTAGCCGACAGCATCTCTATCCTATACGGCGGAAGCTGCAACGCGAAAAACGCGAAAGAATTATTCGCTTGCCCAGACGTAGATGGTGGTTTAATTGGTGGCGCTTCGCTGGTGGCGGCTGATTTTATTACGATAGCTACTTCATATTAGCAAAGCGGGGCTTTAAGCTAAGACCAAAGTTCAAAGAGCAAAGTTCAAAGAAGGAATGAATAGTCCGGAGGAAATGAGTCCGGAGGAAGATTTTGCCTCTGAACTTTGCTCTTTGAACTTTGATATTTGGTCTTTGATATTTGGTCTTTGAAATTTGCCTCTGAACTTTGAACTTTGCTCTTTGAACTTTGAAAAAGATGGAACACGTAATCGCATTCGACGCAGACGACACCCTTTGGGTGAACGAACCTTACTTTAAAGAAACAGAAGATAAATTCTGTGCATTAATGGAAGACTACTTGCCCTCTCACACGACTGGCCAAGAATTGTTCAAAACCGAGATGAATAACCTCGCACTCTATGGTTATGGGGTCAAAGGCTTTATGCTTTCCATGATCGAAACTGCCATTCAGATATCAGGCGGAACGATGGGCCTGGACGGAATCGAAAAGATTCTGAACCTAGGTAAAGAATTACTTGAACGTGATATCGAAATTTTGCCAGGCGTGGTCGAAGTTTTACAATCCTTACATGGCAAATACCGTTTAGTGGTGGCTACCAAAGGCGACCTATTAGATCAACAGCGCAAACTCGCTAAATCCGGCTTAGAGCAATATTTCCACCATATCGAAATTATGTCGGATAAGCAGGAAAGCGATTATTTAAAACTGATTAAACACCTCGATGTCGATCCAGCACATTTCACAATGATCGGGAATTCGTTGAAATCAGATATTCTTCCTGTACTCGCAGTAGGCGGACACGGAATACATGTTCCTTTCCACACGACTTGGGCTCACGAGGTAGTTTCGCACAAGGTGGAGCATGCGAATTTTAGGGAGGTGGAGGAATTGCGATTTGTGCTAAATTTCATTTAGCATAAATCGTAAAGTTCAAAGAGCAAAGTTAAAAGTTCAGAGACCAGATATGGAATCCCCACTTTGGTCTTTGGTCTTTGGTATTTGATATTTCTCTCTGAGCTTTGATCTTTGATATTTGCTATTTGCTATTTCTCTCTGAACTTTGAACTTTGGTCTTTGGTATTTGGCTTAAACCCCTTCCGCCACAACCTCCTTCACCCCCGGAACCATACGCGTTAATAGCGCTTCGATACCTTGTTTAAGGGTCATTGTTGATGATGGGCAGCCAGAGCAAGAACCTTGCAATAATACCTTTACTTGGCCAGTTACTTCATCAAACGAGTGGAACGTGATGGCACCGCCATCGGATTCTACCGCTGGGCGAACGTATTCGTCTAGAGCTTGCTTGATTTGCTTGATGGCTGGCGTGTCATTAGACTGATCATCAGCGATCGTTGTTTCTGGTAGAGAGAAAACGGGGTGTTTCTCTTCGAAATACTTCTTTAAATAGGTCTTGATCCCGAATAACTCATCTTCCCAAGCCACTGACTCGGACTTTGTTAACGTGATGAAGTTGTTCGTGATGAAAACGCGGGATACGAAATCAAATCCAAAAAGAGCGACAGCTAGTGGGGAGCTTTTCTCCTTCGTTAATCCGTCTGCTGGTTGAGTGTAATCGAATGACATCCCTTCTGGTAGTAATTCCATGTTGAAGACGAACTTCATGGAATGTGGATTGGGTGTGGATTCGGTATAGATATGGATAGTAGTCGAATTATTCATGAGGGGTATTTTAAAATCTAGAACAAAGGTACGGCCTATTTGGTTTCCAAAAAACAAAAAAACCCGGCATTTTCATGCCGGGTTTTCCTTTGTGAGCGAATGAAATTACTCAGACTTAGCTGCTTTCTTCGCTGGTGCTTTTTTCTCTGCTGCTGGAGCGTCTGCTTTTTTCGCAGGAGCTTTCTTAGCTGGAGCCTCCGCTACTGGAGCTGCTTCAACTGCTGCTTCTGCTACTGGAGCTGGAGCTGCTTTCTTAGCTGGAGCTTTTGCTGGTGCATCTGCAGGAGCTGCATCTGCTGAAATAGGTAAAACGTGAACGAATGAACGTCCTTTGAAACCTTTTTGGAACTTAACAACACCATCCGTTAAAGCGAATAATGTGTGATCTTTTCCGATTCCTACGTTTAAGCCAGGATTGTGAGCTGTACCACGTTGACGAACGATGATATTTCCTGCAATGATTGCTTGACCTCCAAATAACTTAACGCCTAATCGTTTTGAATGTGATTCGCGACCGTTTTTGGATGATCCGGCGCCTTTTTTGTGTGCCATGTTAGTATGTATTTATGCGTTCCGAAGAATCGCTTAGTTTAAGACTTATTTTACGTTAATTGACTCAATCAATACTTTCGTCAAATCTTGACGGTGACCATTCATTTTCTGGTAGGTCTTTCTACGCTTTTTCTTGAAAACTAAAACTTTCTCGCCACGAACGTGTGCAACAATTTTAGCTGTAACAGTGGCTCCAGCTACTGTGGGAGCTCCTACGGAAATTTTTCCGTCATTGTCAACAAGTAATACCTTGTCGATAACCAGTGCAGCGCCTTCTGCTCCCGCCAAACGGTGAGTGTAAACAGAACGGTCTTTTTCTACTTTAAATTGCTGCCCGGCAATTTCTACGATTGCGTACATTTTTACTGTATTTAAGTGAAACAATCCCACGAGGCTAGTGATTCAAGACAAATGAAAAACTTTTAAAAGCCTTTTAAATGGGGGTGCAAATCTAAAAATTAATTCGCTTAATAGCAAATACTATTCATAAATAAATTCTCCGTAAGGGCTGCTGATGGTCAGCTTCTTAGTCGCTGAGGCTTCTACGCGGCCCACGATTTGGGCAGGAATACCGAAAGACTGGGAGATGCGGATGATTTCATCCGCGTGTGCTGGATTCGCATAGACTTCTAAGCGATGGCCCATGTTGAATACTTGGTACATTTCTTTGAAGCTAGTTCCGCTCTCTTTTTGGATCAAATCAAATAGCGGTGGAATCGAGAACAAATTGTCCTTAATCACGTGCACATTGTTGACAAAGTGCATCACTTTCGTCTGCGCACCACCAGAACAATGCACCATTCCGTGCAAATGAGGACGTAATTCCGTTAATAAAGCCTTCACGACTGGTGCGTAGGTACGCGTAGGCGAAAGGATTAATTGACCTACATTTAAAGGAGTTCCGGGCACCGCTTCCGTTAAGTTGCGAGAGCCGGAATACACTAAATCCGAGGGGACGGATGGGTCAAAGCTTTCTGGGTATTTGTTCGCCAGGTATTTTCCTAACACGTCGTGGCGTGCGGAGGTTAGGCCATTGCTGCCCATTCCGCCATTATAGGTCGTTTCGTAATTCGCTTGGCCGTCTGAGGCTAAGCCGATGATCACATCTCCTGCTTGGATATTGCCGTTTGAAATGACGTCCGAACGCTTCATACGACCGATGACCGTGCTGTCCACGATGATCGTGCGCACTAAATCGCCCCCGTCTGCGGTTTCGCC
>CAJCBY010000061.1 GCA_903960725.1 uncultured Cytophagaceae bacterium
AAATCCACTAAACTCTTAATAGAATCAATCATCTCCACGGTAATATCCTGAGGATAGCGCGCGGACTTTTCCTTGACTTTTTTAATGAGAGTTTGTAGAAATCGATGAGTGTAGAGCCTGTTTTCTCGTTTAGCTAACTGTTTGCTACTCGATGAAAGGTGCAAAGGTACGGAAAATGCGACAGCTTTTCGAATCATTTTAGGAGGATTTTTGCCTTGTTCGCCTAACCATTTCAAGGTCACATTACCTCCTAAACTAAAGCCAGCTAGGTAAATAGCTGTTGCCCCACGCTCGACAGCCAGTTTAATAATAAAGTCCAAATCATCCGTTGCCCCACTGTGGTAAAACCGAAGATTCTTATTGGGTTCCCCTGAACAGCTGCGGTAATTCCACGCTAGCGCATTCATCATTCCCTTCATTTTATTGATTAATCCCGTCACGTATTGTCGATCACTCGATCCTTCTAATCCGTGGGAGACAATCAGCAGTGGCTTTTCTGAAAGTGAGCCACCGTACCAATCAATATCCAAGAAATCTTGATCCGGAGTCGTTACTCGCTCGCGACGTGGCGTTTCTGAAAGGTTAACTTTCCGAAAAAGAGACGGGTAAATACTCTGGGTATGCCCGTCCGGTAACCAAAGTGGCGGGGTATAATTTTCTAGCATTAAATGAAGAAATCAGGCAATAATTGATTTTCTGGTGTATTCGGATTAACACGGTATTCAGCAAAATCGCTCACTCCTTCAGCGCGCAATACATCCTCATCGATATAGAAGTTACCACTGACCGTCTTCGCGTCTTTCTGTAAAATTGCCGCAGCGGCATCCGCCATAATCGTTGCCTTACGCCCTAATTGCATCATGGACGCATTACCCACCGCGAATTCAATGGCAGCAGTCGCAATAATGGTTTTAGGCCAAAGTGAATTAAACGCCACCTTCCCTTTAAATTCCGACGCCATTCCCAGGGTACAAAGAGACATCCCAAATTTCGCAATCGAATAGGCCACGTGGTTCTCAAACCAGCGCGCCTCCACATTTAAGGGCGGCGAAAGCGTTAAAACGTGCGGATTCTCCGATTTTAACAAGTGAGGTAAACAAGCCTGAGCACACAAATAAGTCCCGCGCGTGTTCACCTGATTCATCAAATCGTATTTCTTCATCTCGGTACTCAAGGTACCCGTGAGCTGAATCGCTGACGCGTTGTTAATCAGGATATCAATACCTCCAAAGGTATCCACAGCTAATTGGACCGCTGCTAAAACCTGATTTTCGTCACGAATGTCGACCATGCAGGCCAAAGCCTTTCCTCCAGCCGCCTCAATCTCAGCCGCTGCCGTGTGAATTGTACCTGGTAATTTAGAGTGGGGTTCTGAGGTTTTAGCCGCAATAACGATGTTTGCGCCCTCTGAAGCTAATTTTTTCGCAATCTCTAATCCGATTCCGCGGGATCCTCCCGTAATAAAGACCGTCTTATTTTTGAAGTGCATATAGTTCTTATTTTTTCTTCATCTAAATTACGATTTTCTTTCAAAGACAGATACATTTTAAACTTTTGCATTGTACTTTTGTTAATTAATAATCACGCTTAAGACAGAAATGATTTTACCTTTTAAATCCGTCAGCCTTTCACACCGTACAGCGCCACTCGCCATTCGCGAGCAATTAGCATTGAACGAAGATGAGAGCAAAGGATTTTACGTGAAGTGTAAGGATCTTTTTGGCCTAAATGAATTATTAATTGTCTCTACCTGCAACCGCACGGAGTTCTATTATACGTCTGATCGCGATATATCGACCGATTTAATCAAAGCCTTCTTAATCGAAAAAGGCTTAACGAACACCGCCGAATACCTGGATTATTTCAAGCAAATGGACGAAACAGAGGATTCTCTGCGCCATTTATTCGAAGTAGCAACCGGCTTGCAGTCGAAAGTAGTGGGGGATTTACAAATCCCGAATCAGATCAAGAAAGCCTACCAACAAGCGGCAGATTTAAATATGGCTGGCCCGTATTTGCACCGGTTGATGCATACCATCTTCTACTCTAACAAGCGTGTAGCGCAAGAAACCTCGTTCCGTGATGGAGCGGCGTCTGTTTCTTATGCGACCGTAGCATTAGCAGAAGAACTTTCTCAAGCGCTTCCAAACCCGAAAGTCTTAATCCTCGGATTAGGCGAAATAGGTTTAGACGTGTGCAAGAATATGGAAGACAAGGATTTTGCGGAGTTCACAATCATGAACCGCACGATCGAGAAAGCAGAGAAGATTGCTGCTGGAAAAGAACTTTTCAGAGTGGCTCCTATCGCTGACTTGTGGAAAGAAATCGCTGCGGCAGATATCATTATCTCGTCTGTTCGTACGGACAGCCCGATGATTACGCAGGCAGAAGTGAAGAAATTGCAATTACTATCCTTTAAATACTTCATCGACCTTTCCGTGCCACGCAGCATCGAAGATGGTATCGAGAAGATTAATGGGGTCCTTTTATACAACATTGACACCTTGAAGGAGCGTGCGGATGAGGCTTTGGCCACTCGCTTAGCCTCTATTCCGGATGTGCGCACAATCATCGAAG
>CAJCBY010000062.1 GCA_903960725.1 uncultured Cytophagaceae bacterium
ACTGACGACGCACTAATAATGTAGGCGAGGCTTTGTTTTTTGGTTGACATTATTTTAAATAGGTTTTAACAAATCTAAAATTTTCTGCCTAATTCTGCTAAATTTGACCCAAAATTCTTGCCTATGTTTACCGAAACACAACGCTTCACCCAATGGTGGTTATGGCTAATCATCATTGGATCTTGGATTGCCATGATGTACTCCATTGCTACTGTATCACCTCCCACCACCAGCACATTTATGATTTCATTTGGTGTAGGGATGTTGCTGCCTGTGTTGTTTTGGCAAATGAAATTAGTCACAAGAATCGCAGAGGACGGTATTTATGTGCGTTTTACCCCGTTCCATTTCAAGGAAAAATTTTACGCTTGGGATTCTCTTTCCGCTTGCTATGTAAGAACGTACAGCCCATTATTTGAATATGGCGGCTGGGGAATTAAATATGGCTTTGGCGGTCAAGGCTTAGTCTATAATGTATCAGGGGAAGTAGGTCTTCAGTTGAAATTTAAGAAGGGAGATCCCGTATTAATTGGGACCCAAAAAGGGGAGGAGATCAAGCAGATTTTAGCCGAGATGGGTCGATTAACCGAATCTGTGAAATAAAAGGCGTACCTTTGCGCTGCATTATGAGGATGTTTGTTATTATTTCATTGCTCATAACACATCTTTATACAGTAATATGTCATTTGAATCATTGCACCTCATTGAGCCTATTTTAAAGGCGCTCAAGGAAGAGGGTTATACTAATCCCACACCTATTCAAGCCCAATCAATCCCTATTGTCCTTCGTGGTACGGATTTATTAGGTTGTGCCCAAACGGGTACGGGTAAAACAGCAGCCTTTACGTTGCCCATCATTCAACTTTTAGAAGAGAACAAAAGCTTCTCGAAAAATAAGAAAGTTCGTGCCCTAATTGTTACTCCTACTAGGGAATTAGCGATTCAGATTGGGGAAAGTTTCCGTGCTTATGCACGTCATACGGATTTGAAATATGCCGTTATTTTCGGAGGAGTAGGCCAAAGTCCCCAAGTCTCAGCCATCCGCAGCGGAGCTGATGTGGTGATTGCGACGCCTGGACGTCTTTTGGACTTAATGAACCAGCGCCTATTATCCATCGCTGACGTAGAATATTTCGTCTTAGATGAAGCGGATCGTATGCTCGATATGGGTTTCATTCACGATGTGAAGAAATTATTAGCGGCCTTGCCACACAAACGCCAGTCACTTTTCTTCTCAGCTACAATGCCTCCTGAAATCGTGAAACTAGCGGGAAGTATTTTGAGAAACCCAGCTTCCGTCTCTGTAACCCCGGTTTCATCTACGGTCGAGATCATTAATCAATCAGTCTATTTCGTAGACAAAGGCAATAAAAACGATTTGTTGCTCGATATTTTACAAGATACATCGATTAAAACAGCCCTCGTCTTTACCCGCACAAAACACGGCGCAGACAAAGTGGTAAAGATGTTATTGAAAGCTAGCATCAAGGCAGAAGCAATTCACGGGAATAAATCCCAAAACGCTCGCCAAACGGCACTTAAAAACTTCAAAGCTCAAACCACCCGTGTGCTTGTCGCTACTGACATCGCTGCACGTGGTATTGATATTGACGAATTAGAATACGTAGTCAACTTCGAATTATCGAACATTGCTGAAACCTACGTCCACCGTATCGGCCGAACCGGGCGTGCTGGAGCGAAAGGTGCCGCGATTTCCTTCTGTGATATTGAGGAGAAAGCCTATTTGAAAGACATCGAGAAATTAATCGGTAAGAAGATTCCTGTGGTGGAAGCGCACAAATACCCGATGAAAGTCTTACACGTGGAGAAAGCAGTTAAAAAACCACAAGGCCAATCGCGTAATGGCGGTGGTTCTCGTCCTAATGCTCCGTCATCAGGTTCGAATGAAGCGAAGCCTGCTCGTTCTTTCGATAAAGCAAGTGCTGGCCGTAAATGGTATGGCAAGAAAAACACCTATTGATAATTGAAAAAATCGAATAAAATATTGCTCGTCATCGTAGGTCCCACGG
>CAJCBY010000063.1 GCA_903960725.1 uncultured Cytophagaceae bacterium
ATTACCGAGAGAAAGCGCCAGCTGCTGCAAGTAGGGATATGTATTTAGATGCTGATGGTAAAATTATTCCGGGAAAAAGTATGACGGGCATTTTCTCAGTAGGTGTACCTGGCACAGTGGCAGGAATGCAGGAGATGCATGATAAGTTAGGAAAATTACCATGGTCAGTACTGTTGCAACCTTCGGTGGATTTAGCTAGAAATGGTTTAGTGCTGACTGAAAAGGAAGCGAGAGGTTTAAATCGTCAACGAACTGAGTTTTTGAAAGAAAATCCAGGAAAAAATTACCTTTTATCAGCGGAAGGGAAAGAATGGAAAGCGGGAGAGATTTTGATTCAAACGGATTTAGCGAACACCTTAGAATTAATTTTAAAGAAGAAATCGTCTGGTTTTTATGCGGGTAAAACGGCTCGATTAATCGTAAATGAGATGAAAGCGCAAAAAGGTTTGATATCTAAAAAGGACCTCAAAAATTACCGGGCTGTTTGGCGTACCCCTATTAAGAGTCAATATAAAAATTACCAAATTATCGGCATGCCACCACCAAGTAGTGGAGGTGTAGCTCTTGCGCAACTTTTGCAAATGGTTGCTCCGTATTCATTGAATAAATGGGGCCCTACTTCAGATTCTACAGTTCAAGTGATGATCGAGGCAGAGAGGCGCGTTTATGCGGATCGTTCGAAATGGTTAGGGGATCCAGATTTTGTCAAAGTACCGGTTTCTGAATTGATCGATCCTACCTATACAACTTCGCGGATGAAATCGATGAATTTCACCCAAGCTACGAAGAGTTCGGATATTCAAGCAGGGAACTTTCCAGGTTATGAAAGCCCTGAAACAACGCATTACAGCATAGTCGATGGCGAAGGCAATGCGGTTTCCATTACGACTACGTTAAATAACTCCTATGGTTCTAAAGTGTTTGTCGGTGGGGCTGGGTTCTTATTAAATGATGAGATGGATGATTTTTCTGCCAAAGCAGGTGCTCCTAATTTGTATGGCTTAATCGGTTCAAAGGCCAATGAGATTCAACCAAACAAGCGAATGCTTTCGAGTATGACTCCTACGATTGTCGAAGAAAATGGTAAGTTGAAAATGGTGGTGGGTACGCCGGGTGGATCCACTATCATTACGAGTGTCTTCCAAGTGGTCTTGAATACCTTAGAAATGGGGATGAATATGCAGGAAGCCGTAGAGTACCCGCGTTTCCATCACCAATGGATGCCGGACAAGATTACAGCTGAACCTAAACGGTTTTCAGATGAGCAACTTAATCGACTACAAATGAAGGGTTATACCTTTACGCCGGTTTCGGCCATTGGTTTGGTTGAAGGAATATTGGTACTCCCATCGGGTAAATTGCAGGGCGGTGCAGATTCCCGTGGTGACGATACGGTGTCTGCTTATTGAAATAACGTAGCTACAAAATAGGCCGCGGCTGCTGCCGCTGCACCGATAGAGGTTACTTTTAAGGAGCCAATGATTGGATTTTGACCTGTTACCTTGCTTTTAAAGTAGCCGAATACAAGCAAAGCTAGTATGGTTACTTCTGCAGAATAAAGTAAACCTTGCTCCGGTTTATCCACATAAAAGTAGGGTAGGAGCGGAATGAATCCTCCTGTTATGTAGGATATTCCGATGGTTAAGGCAGAATTTCGTGCTCGATTCGGATTAGGGCGTTCCAGGCCTAATTCAAAACGCATCATAAAATCGACCCACTTATCTTTGTCTTTAGAAATGCATTCCACTACGATTTCTTGTGCTTCAGTGCTTAAGCCATAATCTGCAAAAACATCTCTGATCTCTTGTTTTTCTCTTTCTGGAACACGCTCTACCTCTTCGTATTCGCGTTTTAACTCTGACTCGTAGTGTTCTTGTTCGGTTTGGCCAGCTAAAAATCCACCTAATCCCATAGCGATAGAACCCGCCACAATTTCAGCAATTCCGGCAGTGGTTACAATGGAGGCGGATGCAACTGCCCCCGAAAGTCCTGCGGCTAAGGCAAACGGTACGGTTAATCCATCCGACATCCCGATAACGACGTCCGTGATAAAGTCAGAACTTTTTAAATGTTTTTCGTGTAGATGATGATCGTGTGAATTCATATTATCGGATGCCGTGCATCATACGTTTAAGTGGACCATTAGCAAGTCCAAACAAAATTACGGAGGCAATTCCTGCCATAATTACAAAAACAATAAAAAAATCATAGAGGTTTTTAATCTCGAAGCCTAAGAAACTTGGGAAAACGGTTTGGCCTACTACAGCAGTTGCAGGAGGTAAAAGAGCTCCTAGTGTGCCGGCTAATGCATAACCAGCTGCATTAGCTAAAAACCAAACACCCATTAATAGGGAGGAGAAGCGTTTAGGAGCCAATTTTGAAACTAAGGATAAACCAATTGGTGAAAGACATAGTTCGCCCATCGTATGAAATAAATACATAATGAATAGCCAAATGACGCCTAATTTTTCATTACCTAGGTCTTTTACCTTCATAGCAATGATCAAATAGCCCACTGCTAAAAGTAAAAGTCCAATGGCTTGTTTTCCAGGCGAATTGGGTTCTATTCCTTTTTTGGATAGTCGAATCCAGATCCAAGAGAAAGGGAAAGCCAACAAGATGATAAAGAATGAATTCGCATTTTGAACTGAGCTTGGTGGCAATTGAATACCAAAGAAATTTAAATCGGTTTGTTGATCTGCAATAAATGTCAATGAAGACCCGGCCTGCTCGTAGGCTGCCCAAAAGAAAATCACAAAAAAGGCCACAAAATACATCACCCAAATACGATCTCTTTCAATCTTAGTTAAGGTTTTGTCACTCATAATTAAGAAGGCAAGACTGATTCCTGCAGAGTA
>CAJCBY010000064.1 GCA_903960725.1 uncultured Cytophagaceae bacterium
GTTATTGCAAATAACCGGGTGAATACAAGATGGACTCACACAGCGTGCACAAATCTCCTCATCTTTCCCCTTCATTCTGTACATATTCGCAGAAGGCCCTCCTAAGTCGGAAATATAGCCCTTGAAATCAGGGGCTTTGGTGATCTGCTCCACTTCTTTCATAATTGATTTCTCACTTCTTGATGCAATAAACTTGCCTTGGTGAGCTGAAATCGTACAGAAACTACAGCCGCCAAAACATCCACGGTGCATATTGACAGAGAATTTAATCATCTCAAAAGCGGGAATGGGTCCACGCTTTCTGTATTTAGGGTGAGGCAAACGCGTATAAGGCAAATCAAAAGATTTATCCATTTCGACCTCTTCCATCGTTTTAAATGGAGGATTAATGACTAAAACGTCCTCCCCTACTTTTTGGATGATTCTGTTTGCTTGCCACTTATTAGATTCAACTTCAACAATTTTAAAGTTGGATGCATATTTAATCTTGTCTTCTAAACAAACCTCATGACTCGCTAATTCGACCGTTTCCCAATCACAAGCGGGTGCTGATTTCTGTAAGAACGCCACCTGATTAATATGGGTCAAATCGCCCAATTGCTTACCTTCTTTCACCCCACGCATAATCTCGCGTAAAGGCTGCTCTCCCATACCGTAAACCAACATGTCGGCTCCAGAATCGACTAAAATTGAGGGAAATAATTTATCCGCCCAGTAATCATAATGCGTTACTCGACGAAGAGAAGCCTCGATACCGCCGATTAAAACGGGTACATCTGGGTAAATTTCTTTTAAAATCTTGGTGTAAACCGTGGTTGCATAATCAGGTCTAAAACCAGCTTCGCCACCAGGTGTATAGGAATCGTTGGAACGTAAGCGCTTGTTAGCCGTATAGTGATTCACCATGGAATCCATACAGCCTGCGGTTACTCCGAAGAAATATTTGGGTTTACCTAATTTCTTGAAATCACGTAAATCGTCTTTCCAGTTTGGCTGAGCAACGATACCCACTTTCAAACCTTCGCTTTCCATGATTCGACCGATGACAGCCGTACCAAATGCCGGATGATCCACATAGGCATCACCTGAGATTAAAATTACGTCTAGTTCGTCCCAGCCACGTTTTTCTACCTCTTTTTTCGTGAGGGGCAGCCAGTCGGTTATCGGTCTTTCTTCCATAAAGCAAAATTAGGGGAATTTAGGGGCTTTACCTATTGAATATCCTGCCAAAAATCAGGAGCGAATTGACATTTTTTTAGTAAATTCGTTCATAGTGATGAATTAAACCTATTTCGAAATTGAATACCGCCGAACTTCTATATAAATCCATTCAGTCATTGGCCAGTCCAACTGAACTAGCTTGGGTAGCGGATAAAATGAAAGCTGATTCGAAAGGTTTGTCTTTGGCCTTTGTGATGGTTCCTCGACAAGTGGCTAAAACAAATACAGGTAATGTTCCAGGTTGGAATTGGCAAAATGGCACACTCGATCAGCTTGTTCGCGTGTATCTTCTCATTCACTTAGCAGAGAAAGAAGACGGAAAAGCCCGCATCGATACCTTGTTTGATACGGCTGAGATGAATGAATTAGTCGCTCTTTACCGAGCTTTACCTGCTTTAAAAATGCCGGAAATCTGGTTGCAACGTGCCACTGACGCAGTCAGGTCGAATATGGGACCGGTATTTGATGCGATTGCTTTTGGCAATCCCTATCCTTTTCACTATTTCAGCGAATTAGCCTGGAACCAATTAGTCTTAAAATGCATTTTCAATGACAAGTCTATTCATTTAATCGAAGGATTAGATGAACGTGCAAATCAAGCTCTAGCGAACACCTTAGCTGATTTTGCTCATGAACGATGGGCTGCAGGAAGACGCGTACCGTCGCAAGTTTGGCGATTAACCCGAAACTTCCAGACAGAAACGAAAGAACAAGATTTAAAAAGATTAGTCGAAAGCGCAGATCCGAATGATCGGAAAGCAGCTGAATTAGTCCTACAAAATAGCCCTCTAGAAGCCTGGAAGGTCTTAGAAAAAGAAGAAACAGCCTATTAATATGTGCCAGAACTCAAACGAACATAAAGTAAATCCATCCCATTTTGAAGGATCGACTGAAGAAAAACAAACTGCTCAGGAAGTTGACGGCGGATTTGCGGCCTACACGCAAGGGATGAAGTTTTTTGATCCCCATGTGCACATGACTTCCCGCACGACGGATGATTACCAGGCTTTAGCTGATGCAGGAGTGGTGGCTATCATTGAACCGGCTTTTTGGCTGGGACAACCGCGTACAGGATTAGCCTCTTTCAAGGATTATTTTGCCAGTCTGGTGGGTTGGGAACGTTTTAGATCGTCTCAGTTTGGTATAAAGCATTATTGCACGATTGGATTAAACTCTAGGGAGGCGAATAATGAAGCGCTGGCAGAAGAAGTAATGGAGATTTTACCTTTGTTTTTACAGAAGGAAGGAGTTGTGGGGGTGGGTGAAATTGGTTTTGATGACCAAACAGCCGCAGAGGAAAAATACTACAGAGCTCAACTAGAGCTTGCGAAAGAGATGGGCTTGCCCGTGCAAGTGCATACGCCACATCGAGATAAGAAAAAAGGAACTGAACGCAGTATGGCAATTGCTTTAGAGCACGGTTTAGCGCCTCATATGGTGGTAATTGACCACAATAATGAGGAAACGGTTAAATCGGTTTTGGACCAAGGATTCTATGCGGCCTTTACTATTTATCCGTTTACGAAGATGGGCAATGAGCGGATGGTGGAGATTGTGAAGCAATATGGATCTGAACGTATTATGGTGAATTCGGCTGCGGATTGGGGCATTTCTGATCCTTTGGCCATACCTAAAACCGCAGCCCTGATGAAAATTAAGGGAATTTCAGATGCAGATATCCAAAAAGTAACTTACCAAAACGCCCTTGATTCTTTCGCTCAAAGTGGACAAATCAACGAGA
>CAJCBY010000065.1 GCA_903960725.1 uncultured Cytophagaceae bacterium
GAATTAGAAGCCTTTGAATATGCCTCTACCCTTGCACACGCACCAGCTCGTTTTCCAGTTCAATTTGTCGTGAGACCGATGACCGAGGCCTACCACGATTACCGTGGCTATGCCGGAAAAATCAGCTCAGGCACTTTTAAAGTGGGCGACAGTATTCGCGTATTGCCTACGGGTCAAGAGAGTACGATTGCGACCATTGAGAAATTTGAAAGTAAATTATCGCGCGCCATCGCAGGCGATTCGGTGACGATTACGTTAACGACGGATGTGGATATATCGCGTGGAAATACGCTTGTATTAGCTTCGGAAGTTCAGCCGCCACAGCTAAAGGATTTTTCTGCCCAAGTATGTTGGTTAGATCACACGGCCTTGAGTCCGGGGAAAACGTATTTATTGCAACACGGAATTAATATCACGAAGGCCAAAATCTCTCAAATTACCGAGCGCCTAGATGTCGCGACACAGAGCGCCACTGAAGGGGTCTCGAATTTACAACTCAATGAGATCGGTACCATTGCCTTGCGCACAGCACAACCGATTAGCGCAGATCAATATGCAGCTAATCCAGCGAATGGGGCTTTTATCCTGATCGATGAATTCTCGAATACAACGGTCGGTGTAGGATTCGTCAAATAAGTTTATTGGTATTTTTTAGGGGCGTAGAGGAAGCCAAAAGCCTCTGCGCCTTTTTTTGTATGCACCTCGTGGTGCACATAATGCGCCTTCATAATGCGTTTCATGTACGCAGAACCCGCCTTGTACTTGATTTTGATGCGGCGGTGTACAATGATATCGTGAAAAATGAAATAGAAGATTCCGTAGGTTGCAATCCCTAATCCGATGTAAAATAGGGGCCAGTATTCCGGAATTTCAGCTCCTACAATAATGGTCAACGTGGAGGAGATTCCGAAAACAACAGAAAAAAGGTCGTTTTTCTCTAGTTTATCTTTGTGGTGTACGTGGTGCGACTCGTGCCAATTCCACATAATGCCGTGCATTATGTATTTGTGCGTAAGCCATGCTACTCCTTCCATTCCCAGAAAAGTCCCTAACCAAAGTAAAATTCCTACTAACATCATAACGTTATTTCAACCAAAATTACGGCGAATTGTTTTAAAATCCATCCTCGACCTTTGGCCTAAATCAATTATCTTTGTAGGCTTAGAGAATACATATGATAGATAAGAATTACGCCCCGCAGGAAATTGAGCAAAAATGGTATGCCTACTGGTTAGAAAACAAGCTTTTCGCTTCGAAACCTAATCCGAATAAAGAGGCGTACACCATCGTCATTCCTCCTCCTAACGTCACTGGGGTGCTTCATATGGGCCACATGTTGAACAATACCATACAAGACGTCTTGATTCGCAAGGCGCGTATGGAAGGCAAAGAGGCGTGTTGGGTGCCGGGAACGGACCACGCATCGATTGCAACGGAGGCGAAAGTAGTGGCCATGTTGAAAGAAAAAGGCATCTCTAAGGCCGATATTACCCGCGAAGAGTTCCTAAAGTACGCCTTCGAATGGAAGGATAAATACGGTGGAATCATCCTCGATCAATTGAAAAAAATAGGGGCGTCGTGTGACTGGGATCGTACCCGTTTCACCATGGAACCCTCTTTATACCAGGCGGTTATTGACACATTTGTTCGTTTATATAACAAAGGTTTAATCTACCGAGGCGTGCGAATGGTGAACTGGGATCCACAAGGAAAAACAGCCGTATCAGACGAGGAAGTAATTTATAAGGATGTTCAGGCTAAATTATTCCACATCCAATATCCCCTCGTAGATGGCAGCGGATCGGTAACAATCGCCACAACGCGTCCTGAAACTATCATGGCGGATGCTGCAATTTGCGTGAATCCGGCGGATGAGCGCTATCTACATCTTCATGGTAAGAAAGTTCGAATTCCCTTAATAGACCGTGAAATCAGCATTATTCCGGATGAATACGTGACCTTGGATTTTGGTACAGGATGTTTAAAAGTAACGCCTGCCCACGATTTGAATGACTACGAATTAGGTCTGAAACATAAATTACCGGTCATCGACATCTTAAATGATGACGGAACCTTAAACGAGAAAGCCATCTTATATGTAGGTGTTGATCGTTTCGAGGCGCGCAAACGTATCGTGAAACAATTAACGGAGGAAGGCTATTTGACCAAAACGGACGAATACAAATCGACCGTGGGAACTTCAGAGAGAACGGGTGCGGTCATCGAGCCTAAACTGTCCTTGCAGTGGTTTATGAAGATGGAGGAGATGGCGAAGCCCGCTCTAGACAATGTCATGAATGATACCATTCAATTACACCCGGCTAAATTCAAAAATACCTACCGGTCTTGGATGGAAAATGTACGCGATTGGTGTATTTCTCGACAATTGTGGTGGGGCCAACAAATCCCCGCATTCTATTTAGAAGACGGCACAGTGATCGTGGCGAAAGATAAAAAAGAGGCCTTACGTATCGCGCGAGACAAATACCAATTGTATGCTTTAGTGGAAGATGATTTGACGCAGGACCCAGATGTATTGGATACGTGGTTCTCGTCCTGGTTATGGCCTATCTCGGTTTTTGACGGAATTGAAAATCCTGATAACGAGGATATTAAGTATTATTACCCAACGAATGATTTAGTGACTGGACCGGACATTTTATTCTTCTGGGTTGCCCGTATGATTATGGCGGGGTACGAGTGGAGAGATGAATTGCCGTTCAAGAATGTCTATTTAACAGGTATTGTGCGCGATAAGCAAGGTCGAAAGATGTCCAAATCATTAGGCAACTCGCCTGATCCTTTGGAACTGATTGAACGTTTCGGCGCCGATGGCGTTCGCTCTGGCTTATTGTTCTCCGCTCCGGCTGGGAATGACTTGTTATTTGATGATAAATTATGCGAACAGGGACGTAATTTCTCGAATAAGATTTGGA
>CAJCBY010000066.1 GCA_903960725.1 uncultured Cytophagaceae bacterium
AAGCACCATCGGTGCTTTTAGTTTTACCAGGACGCTTGGGTGGTGGAACTGGTAGACACGCGGGACTTAAAATCCCGTGAGCCGTAACGCTCGTGTGGGTTCGATTCCCATCCCAAGTACAATTCAAGCGTCTAAAAAAGCTTTCCTTCGGGAAGGCTTTTTTGTTTATAAACCCTACATAAATTCTAGTGCGGATAGTATCGCGGCCTAAATTTATTGCCCTATGCTGCCAATACGTGGTAATTGTTGCCTTTAGCTCCTAAATAACTATTTCGAACCAATCAACAACCCTAACCCCACCACATACAGCAGCAACATAATGTTGAGCATTCTGTGCGTTTCCGGCGAGGCATTTTTGAATTCTTTCCAAATAAATATCCCCCAGACCGCCGCCACCACGGTCGCACCCTGGCCTAAACCATAGGATACCGCCGCTCCTGCTTTTTCGGAGGCAAGAATAGAAAGCGCCATTCCCACGAACCAGATCGCGCCGCCTAAAATTCCTACTAAGTGGTCTTTAGCGGAACCTACCAGGTAATGCGCTAAATTCAAAGGAGCACCAGAGAAAGGCTTTCTCATTTGGAACGTATTGAACACACATGAACTCGCGAAAACACCTACCGCGAAAACAACTAAAGCCGTGTAGGGGGTTAACTTTCCCACTTCGGGTGCGGCGAAATTCAGAGCCATCGAAGCCGCTACGTATTTGTAGAAAAGACCCATCAAACAACCTGCAAGCACGGAAAGGACTAAACCTTTGTTTGATACAGAAGAGGATGAGATCGATTTATAAGCTCTCGCATTTAAAATAATGGCAATCGCGATCAACGCTACACCGCTAAAAATCAACAATGGATTTCCCTGCGGATCCGCTAAGTAATTCACTACCACACCTAAGACTAAAGCGATGCCAATCCCCACTGGGAAGGCCACCGACATTCCCGCGATACCGATCGCTGCGACTAATAAAATGTTCGCGGCATTAAATAAAACCCCACCGATGAAAGCAGATTGAAGATTTTCGCCACTCGCTTGCGCATAATCTGCTAAGAATCCACGACCCTGAGAGCCGCTGGAACCCAGCGTAAAGGCAAGAATCAAGGATGCCAAAACTATGCCGATCGCATAATCCCAATAGAATAACTCGAAGCGCCAGCTGGAGGAAGTGAGTTTCTGGGTGTTAGCCCAAGAGCCCCAGCAAAGCATCGTCACAATGCACAATAAAACGGCAGATGAATAGGTTTCGATTATGAACATAGCGCTTATTTTAGGTTTCCTAAACGGTAATATTTCTCATTCGTGGCGATAAATGGCTTTTCTGCGTAGACGATCGCATCAAATAATTTACAGTCATAGCCCGCGACTTTGTTTAACACTTTCAGTTTTACGTGGTGTTTTCCTGTCGCTAATTTGTACTTCCAAGTGATCTCGTGGCGTCTGGTGGTGAATGCTACTGGGAGTTTTACTTTTTCAAAAAGCTTGCCATCAACGAATACTTCTAGATCAAATGTCCCCGGATCTAAAGAGGCCCATTTCGCGGTTTCGCCGCGCACGACGAAGCCATTTCCTTCGAAATCGAATTCATATTCGTCTGTCAAGTTTTTGCCAATATTGATCTTTTCTGTGGGAAAAGAGTGGTCGAAGCTT
>CAJCBY010000067.1 GCA_903960725.1 uncultured Cytophagaceae bacterium
CATTTATCCCAAATCAAATCCGGCCACTACTAGACGAATCATCCGGTCGATACTCACGGTCGGAATGCCCAACATACTGGCTTGTTCTTTGTTGATGTCGAATTTGATATCTGATTTCAGATTTTTCAACGGATTTTTCACGTAAATCGTGCCTTTTGTATTCTTCAGCATTGTTTCCACGCGGCTGGCGATTTGGCGCAAGGTATCTACGTTATCCCCTAAAATACGTACTTCCACTGGAGCCACCACCGGCGGCCCTTGCTCGAAGTTTTTCACCTCGATAGTCGCGGCAGGATAGTTCGTGTACTTTGTACGTAATTTCTCAATTAGGTTGATTTTCTCGTCTGCACTTAGGTCATCTTGTAGTTGTACGAACAGGTTTCCATAATCCGTTCTGTCATTCAGCGGAATCGCGTTATAATAGATGCGCGGATTTCCTTTGCCCACGTTTGCAGACACATATTTTACTTCGGGTAGTTTGCGCAAATCGCTTTCGATTAGTTTGGAAACCGAATCCGTGTAAGCCAAATTCGACTGCAATGGGCTGAAAATATTGACCATAAATTGCGGCTTTTCAGACGCCGGGAAGAGACTGAATCCAACGACAGGGAAAAGTCGTAAAGAGGCAACGAAAATCACGAGCGCAATCAGCAAAGTCATTTTAGGGCGTTGGATGGCCCAATCTAGCAGACGAGTATAAGATCCCGAGATCAGCTTTTTTAACAAGCGCATGAATAGATTTCCCTCTGGGTTTCCCTCGTGCGATTTCAGCACGCGGCTCGATAAAAACGGAACCACCGTCAGCGACACGACTAAGGAAGCCACGATACAGAAGATCACCGCCATGGGTAGACTGCGGATGAATTCACCAGACGCTTCAGGTAAAAAGACCAAAGGTAAAAAGGCGATAATCAAGGTCACTGTGCAACCCAAAACCGCCATTCCGATCTGATTCGTCGCCTTTAAAGTTGCGTCTAATCGGCTGTGTCCCTCCCGCATCCAGCGTTCAATATTCTCCACCACCACGATGCTATCATCCACTAAAAGTCCCAGCGCCACCACTAAACCCACAATACTCAGCTGGTTGAGGCTGTAGCCCATGATGTTCAATAGGATAATCCCGATCGCTAGGGAAAGTGGGATCGAAATCATCACGATGGAAGCTGCGCGTAGACCGAGGGGCAATAAAGTTAAGGCCACTAATAAAATGGCAATGATAAAGTCTTTCAATAAGCCGCTGAGGCGGGTATTGACGTTTTCGGCTTGGTCGAAATTCACGACTAAGTCGATATTTTTCGGTAAGGTCTTCTTGAATTGTTCGATGACCGGAAGGTAGTCAGCTTGGGTTTTCGCGATGTTCTCGCCAGACTTTTGGGCGGCAGAGATGAACAGGCAGCGGTTCTGGTTCAGGCGAGTAATGTGATTTTCGGGGGCATAATCGAAATAGACTTTGGCCACATCCGTTAACAACACGTTTTTCCCTTGATACGAGAATACGATCGTATTTTTAATCTCTTCGATATTCTGGTAATTTCCGGACGTCAGGATGTTAAAGGAC
>CAJCBY010000068.1 GCA_903960725.1 uncultured Cytophagaceae bacterium
CGCATTGACCACATATCCATCATAAAAAGTTTCGCGCGGTTGAAGCCCTTTTTCATAGGCATCGAACATATCATTGAACATCGTAGGATAGCCTAACTCGTGCGCTTCATCGCCCACCGGAAATTGCCAACCTACGTTCGTTTCTGCTTTTTCAGCCACATAATTATCCGTGTTCCCACTCGTAAACATCTCAAAACCTGTCCTTAGGAATGAATTAACCCAAATAGTCCCTTCGGTCCCCATCACCTCATCCCGCAAGTCCATTCCGCCTCTAAACGTCCAAGAAACTTCAAATTGACCGATCGCCCCATTCTCATATTTAACCAAACCGATCGCATGATCTTCCGCATCAATCGGTTTTACCTGCGTATCTGCCCAGCACATAACCTCCACCGGAAGTACGTCCTTGCCTATAAAATTACGCGCAATTTCAATGCAATGACAGCCTAAATCTACCACGGCACCACCTCCCGCTTTCTCCATATCCCAAAACCAATCGGCATGTGGTCCGGGATGTGTCTCCCGGGATTTAGCCCAAAGAACTCGTCCTATCGCCCCATCTTCCACACTTTTAACCGATTTTAAAAATTTAGGTGTATAACACAAGTCTTCTAAATACCCGGCAAAAACACCTGCTTTTTCACAGGCCAACGTCATGCGCAGCGCTTCTTCAGCCGTTCGGCCTAAAGGTTTTGTGCACAATACCGCCTTTTTATGTTTCACGCAAAGCATGACCGCTTCTTCGTGCAAATAGTTTGGCAAGGCGATAACGACAAATTCAGACTCTGCATGGGCAATGGCATCTTCCATCTCTGTGCAATAATGGGGAACGTCATAATCCTTAGCGAAGCGTGAGGCTGTGGCTTCTTTCCTCGAATAAACGACGGTGACGCTATCTTTGCTACGTCTACCACACAGGGATTCAGCGTAAAATCTACCGATGAAGCCACCACCTAGAATACATACTTTTGCCATTATTTGTTGATTTTTAATGTGATTTCTTCTTCTTTAGCCAAAAAGTCAGCGCCAATAACTGCTTTTTTGCCACTTGCTAAAATGGCCTCATCCGGCACCATGCTGATAGGCGTAATACAAGATAAGTTTTTCTCTAAAAACGGTTTGTTTGACGCTAAATTATAAGCCGAAATAACCGACCAACGGGCATTATCGGATAAATTCGCTTCCGAGCGGTGCAACAAATTAGGATGAAAAAAAAGCACATCCCCCGCCTTTAATTCGCAATAGACAAGTTCAGAAATCTTCTCCGCCTCCTGTACAAATGCCATATCAGCTCCTTGTTGTTCACCCGCAAAATGGTGCTCGATTCGCTGCATGTGATGCGTGCCTTTCAACACTTGTAGGCAGCCATTTTGAATCGTCGCATCTGTCAACGCAATCATTACCGAAACCATCGACTCAGGAAACAGAAATCCATTTTTATACCAGTAGCCATAATCTTGATGCCATTCCCAGGCACCACCTACGCGCGGTTCTTTTTGCATGACTTTGGAATGAAAATGGCAGACCTCACCTTCCCCCAAAAGACTTTGGACAGAAGTGACCATCCGCTTGCAACGCGACATCAGGCCAAAAGAATCGTCTCCAGCCGTAAACCAAAGCGTCAATTTTGTTTTTTTACCCGTTTGATCGTTCAAGTCAAAGGCATGATTAACCACGGATTCATCCGTCGCCACTTGAAATAATAAATCAATTTCTTTTCGGGAAAAAAAGTGGGGAACCTGGATAAATCCATCCTGCTTATACGCAAGGATCTGAGATTCAGTCAACATAGTTATCGGTTTAGTTGGCTGAATTTATGGATAATTTCGATAGGTTGTATCTGGGGGTTGGTAGATAATAGAGTAGAGAGTATAGATTAAAGCATAAAGAATA
>CAJCBY010000069.1 GCA_903960725.1 uncultured Cytophagaceae bacterium
GTGAATGCGGACGGATTCTTAGACATCTACGTTTGCGCAGTAGGAAATTACAAAGGTTTGGAAGGTTCAAACGAATTATACATCAACAACGGTGACAATACCTTCACAGAAAAATCAAATGAATACGGTTTAGATTTCACTGGATTCTCCACGCAAGCTGCCTTTTTTGATTACGACAAAGATGGGGATTTAGACTGCTACTTATTAAACCATGCCGTCCACAACACGCGTTCCTACGATCGCGTCAATACACGGATGTTAAAAGACAATGAGGCAGGCGATTACTTATACCGAAACGATGGAGGCAAATTTGTGGATGTGTCCAAAGAATCAGGTATCTACCAGGCTGCGATGGGCTACGGTCTAGGTATCTCAGTGGCAGATATTAACAACGATGGCTGGTTAGATATCTATGTCAGTAACGACTTCCACGAGGATGATTATTACTACATCAACCAAAAGGACGGAACCTACAAAGAAGGCATTCGTGATCACTTCAAGCACTTGAGCCGTTTCTCGATGGGTTCTGACGTGGCCGATATTAATAACGATGGATACCAAGATGTGATGACATTAGACATGTATCCAGATGATGAGAAAGTAGAGAAATCGTCTGTGGGAGAGGATCCTTTGGATATCTACATGTACAAATTACAGTTTGGTTATTTCAACCAATATAGCCGTAACTGTCTTCAGTTGAATATGGGGGGTGAAAAATTCTCTGATATTGCTGCTTCTGCTGGAGTGGCCGCTACGGATTGGAGCTGGAGCACTTTGATGAATGATTACGATGGGGACGGCATTAAAGATGTCTTCATTTCAAACGGTATTTTGCGCCGCCCGAATGACTTAGATTATTTGAAATTTGTGATCGGTGATTCTCTGCATTATGGCTTGCCTACGTCTGAGAAGTTAGATCAGGAAGCGATTGATTTGATGCCAGATGGTCGTGTACACAATTACATTTTCAAAGGATCGAAGGATTTACGTTTTGAAGACAAATCGATCAAGTGGGGTTTTGAAGATAAAGGTGTTTCGAATGGTTCAACCTATGCGGATTTAGATAACGATGGTGATTTGGATTTAGTGACTAACAACCTGAATGAGAAAGCAAGTATTTACCAGAACAATGCGCGTGAATTGCTAAAGCATAATTTCGTCAAGATTAAATTCAAGGGCGATGGAGGAAATACGTTTGGTGTGGGGGCGAAGGTCATCTTGAAAACCAAGGATGGCCAGCAAATGCAGCAGATGATGCCGACGCGTGGTTTTATGAGTTCGGTAGAGCCTACCTTGCTTTTCGGTATTGGTGATTTGCAACAAGTGGAGGAGATGCTGGTGATTTGGGAGAATGAAAAAATGCAGATCGTTAAGAATCCGAAAATCAATTCGACCTTTACGATGGACCAAAAGAATGCGACAGTTAACGTGAAGGATTATGTATTCTCTGCGCCGGTGAAACCGCTTTTTGCTGAAGTAACCTCTGGCGTTACCGTTCCATACCAGCACCAGGAGAATGTCTATTTCGATTTCAACCGAGAATTATTAATTCCATTCAAGGTATCTATCGAAGGGCCCAAAATCGCCGTTGGGGATGTGAATGGGGATGGTTTAGAAGATGTGTATTTAAGTGGAGCAAAGTACCAGGCAGGCCAATTGCTGCTTCAGAAAGGCGCAGGCTTTGTGGTATCAAATCAGCCCGTATTTAAGGCAGATTCTCTTTATGAGGATGTGGATGCACTTTTCTTCGATGCTGATGGTGATAAGGACTTAGATCTTTATGTGGTAACGGGCGGAAACGAATTCTTTGACAAAATGCCGGAGCAATTCGATCGTCTGTATACAAATGATGGTAAAGGGAACTTTACGCGTGCTCTGAACGCATTGCCTCCGATGTACGATAACAAATCGGTGGTGCGTCCTTGCGATATTGATCGGGATGGAGATATGGACTTGTTTGTAGGTGGACGTGTGGTGGGTTATTCCTATGGTGCTTCTCCACGTTCGTATTTATTAGTGAACGATGGAAAGGGACACTTTGCTGACAAGACGGTGGCTTTAGCTCCTGAATTGCGGGAAGCGGGGATGTTAACTGAAGCGATTTGGACGGATATAGATCAAGATGGAGATCAAGATTTAACCGTGGTGGGGGATTGGATGCCTATCAAAACCTTTGAAAATAATAAAGGTAAATTCAAGTTAATCGAGAATGGCCTAGAGGAGAAAACGGGATTTTGGTCAGGAATTACGGCGGCGGATTTTGACAAAGATGGTGATATGGATTTCATCGTAGGTAACCTGGGTACCAATACGAAGTTGCGTAAGGAGTTAGCGGGGCAATTGCGGATGCAGATTAAAGATATTGATAAGAACGATACGAAGGAACATATCGTGTCCTACAGTAGGGGCAATGATTGGTTCCCTATTAACAGTAAGGATGAGATGGGAAAACAGATCCCAAGTATCATCAACAAGAAATATACGGCCTACCATCTATTTGCGGGGAAGACGGTGGAAGAGATTTTTGGCGATAAGGAATTAGAAGATGCAGAGGAGAAACGCGTTAATATGTTCGAATCTGTTTACCTCGAAAACCAAGGGAACAAGACCTTTAAAATGGTAGCCCTTCCGGCACTAGCGCAGGTATCTAAGATTATGGTATTGCGCACAGAAGATGTGGACAAAGATGGAAACCTTGACGTGATCGTAGGAGGTAACTTTAATGGGGCTTCGATGTACCAGGCGCGTTATGACGCATTCTTTGGGCTAATTCTGAAAGGAAATGGTAAAGGAGGTTTCAAAACCCTTATCCCGACCGATACCGGTTTGATGCTAGAAGGGGACATTCGCGACATAAAGCAGGTGAAGACTACCGCAGGAATTTTGTACCTAGTAGCTCGTAATAACGATAAGCTACAGGTATTTAAGAAATTATAAGATGCGAATTCTGCTTGCCATCGCCCTTTTCTCGGTTTTCTCCTATGAGTTTCCGAGCTGCTCGAACAAGGCAGCAGAGGGGAAAGAGCTTGCGAAAACCTATTGCGCGTCTTGCCATATGCTTCCTGAACCAGGGAGTTTGCCTAAAAATGTATGGCAATACAGTACGTTGCCTTATATGGGCATTATGATGGGGGTGGATAAGGAGATCGGGATGCTGGAAAAGCCACTTTCAGATTACACCATCTTAGGCCCTGGATCTCAACTGATCCCCGACGAAGATTGGGAGAAGATTAAGGCCTATTATTTAGAGGAGGCACCTA
>CAJCBY010000070.1 GCA_903960725.1 uncultured Cytophagaceae bacterium
AATAATCCAAATGAATAATTAAATACTTGCTCATTAGGTATTTAATAGTTAATATAATAAAATATCTTCATTAATCAACTGATGAGATAGCTCAGTAAACTATTTTATTAGCCTCTGAGTAAATTAATACTTATTAAATTTATATAATATTTGGAGAATCAATGGCAACCTATCAAGAGTTATTAGCTCAAAAAGAAGCTTTAGAAAAACAAATCCTAGAAGCTAAAGCCCGAGAAAAAGCAGAAGGCGTTGCTAAAGCAAAAGACATTATTGAGCAATACAATCTAAGTGCCTCTGACATATTTAATCGCAAAGGCCCTGCAGGTTCACGCGGCGGCAAGGTAGCAGCTAAATACCGCAATCCAAAAACAGGTGAAACCTGGACTGGCCGTGGTAAGGCGCCAAAATGGATCGATGGTCAAAATCGCGCTCAGTTCGCCATTTAACATATTTATCTAGGAATGCAGTAATACTGCAGTGAATAGATCAGAACTAAAATTTAAGACTAAAGAATAAAAGGCCTGTTAATTTTCATTAACAGGCCTTTTATTCATAAGAACTCATATTATTTCTAGAATTTATATTCCTGCCTCTTCGCATTTCTGCACCAGGCAATCCAAAATCAGGGTTTCCATCTTGTGGGCGTAGAGTAAATTAAGCTCGCCTTTGGCAGAAACCAGCTTATCTTTCTTGTAACCCCTGATCATTGAGTTGGTCAAAATCTTAGGTTCTTTATTGGGCGGATATTCTTTGATCTCTGGAGGTATTTGCAGCACCTGCGGATGCAGTTTTAAAAATCCAGCCTCAATCAAAGTAGGGATGTGCCTGGTGTGCAAGTTTTTCTGCAGGTAATGAAGTAAATGCACTTGCTCAACCGGGCTGATCTGCCAATCCAGGTAAATCACATCGGGTGACAATGAAACTGATTGCATCAAGGCTTCTAGGGTGTCATGGCATAAATGCAAATCCACCGAAGACTCCCAAGGCTCAACGAACTTCTTGAAGTCTTCGAATTGCTCCTCGCCTCGCAAAATACAGAGTAATAAGAACTGATTGCCACAGCGTTCGCGGATGCCCATCCTGCGCCGAGTCAGCAATTGCTCCAATGAAGACATCAAGATACGACGGTGACCGCCTCGGGTTTTCCAAGCCAGTAGCTCGCCGGTTTCAACCATCTTTTGGACGGTACCTAGTGATACTTGAAGGTGCTTCGCGGTTTCGCGGGTACTCAAGAAATCCTTAGGATTTGCTTCGTTTTTAAGGTCCATCTAGTGCTTTCCTATTAATTGATGAATGGACCTGAAATCGTATATTTAATTTTTTTGTTACGTAATCAGACGATTCTGATTTTCTTGTAGGAAATTTCCTACAAGAAACTGACAAAAGTAAGCAATTTATTAATTAGAAAACCTAAAAGAGCGCTACAAGCATTGGTTTTAAAGTGAATTTTGTTAAAAAAGTCAGACAAATCAGTGCTGAAAGTGTTAAGCTATCAATAACGGAAATGTTTCCGTCGTAATTACAATTTGTACGCAATCCGCTAACCGGTGAAGCCGTGTCGCGGAAGGTTTAACCCACTACAAACTCGGGATACCCGATGAAAGGTGAGCAATATGATGCAGTCATACAGGGGTAGCTCTTACCTCTTCGGCGGTAACGCGCCTTACGTAGAAGAACTCTACGAAGCCTATCTTGAAAA
>CAJCBY010000071.1 GCA_903960725.1 uncultured Cytophagaceae bacterium
ATCAGATAACAATTGATTTGTTCCTAGAGTCACCGTAATCGGACGTTCCGTCGAATCGCGGAAAGTCAAACAAGGAACCCCTAAGTAGGTCGTCTCTTCTTGGATACCACCGGAATCCGTTAGGATCGCGGTCGCATTCGACATCAATTGTATGAATTCTAAATAGCCCAAAGGCTCCGTCATAATCAAGTTTTGCGCCTGATCTAATCGCTCCGCCAAGCCAAATTTCTCCATATGCGCCCTCGTTCTCGGGTGGATAGGGAAGATGATCTTCGTATCCTTGCTGCTTAATTCAATTAATTCTAGAATGGATTCAAGACCCTCTTTTGTGTCTACGTTCGCCGGGCGGTGCATGGTCATAACTATATAGTCCGAAGTCCGGAGTCCGGAGTCCGAAGTCGATAGTCCGGAGTCCGAAGTCGATAGTCCGGAGTCCGAAGTCCGCAGGCCGAGGTCTTCAAGTATGGTGGTTGTCTTTGCTTTTTCTTGATAGCGGACTAACGAATCGATCATCACATTTCCAGAGAAAAATACACGTTCATCTGCTACTCCTTCGTTTTTCAAATGTTGCAATCCGCTTTCCTCTGTCACAAATAAGTAATCTGCTACGCTATCCGTCAAAATACGATTTAATTCTTCTGGCATCGTGCGGTCAAAGCTGCGTAATCCAGCTTCCACGTGAGCCACTTTGATTCCCATTTTGATGGCAACTAAGGTACAGGCCAAAGTCGACGTAACATCCCCTACGACAATAATCAAGTCTGGTTGCTCAACTTCTACAATTTTCTCAAAAGCGACCATAATTTTCGCGGTCACTTCGGTGTGGCTTCCACCACCAATGCCTAAAAAGAAATCAGGTTTAGGTAATTCCAATTGAGTGAAAAATACATCACTCATCTTCGCGTCAAAATGCTGACCCGTATGAACAATCTTCGATGTCCATCCAGCTAGTTTTTGGATCGCGCGATGTAGCGGTGCTACTTTCATGAAATTAGGGCGAGCGCCGACTACTTGGATTACTTTCATTTACTTTTATTTTATTACTAATTTACGAATTACAAAGAACAAAGTCCAAAGAGCAAAGTTCAAAGTAGGAATCCCCTGCGGGGATGAACTCGTGAAAAATCCTTCGGACTCATTTCCTTCGGACTGACCACTGACTACTGTCCACTGGCTACTGAATACTTAAATGCCTCCATATAATTACCCAACACCGTATGAATATTAATCTCCTTTTCTATAATCTCCCTCGAACGTTGTCCCATTAAAGAAATGTTTTCAGGATGAGCGAATAATTGCTCGATCACTTTTTGCAAACTTTCTACTGAACCCGATTCGAAGTAATGTCCATTATATCCCTCGCGCACTAGACGTTTTTCGGTGCCATCTGCCACGGAACAAACGACCGGTTTCGAGAAACACATCGCCTCATTGATGGATAAACCACCCATGCCTGCAAGCACATAGATGCCGGATTCGCAGGTGATATTGCCTAGTTCTTTGGGATCATAAATACCCCCGTGGAACTGGATGAAATCGTATCCAGCAGCTTGTTCTTTCAAAGCGGCTAATTCCGGGCCATCCCCCACAATGCTGAGTTCGGTCTGCGGGTATTTCTCACGTAAAGCAATAGCGGCTTCGATCAATAAATCGACCTGCTTCCATTTGACTAGACGTCCAATATGCAAAAGTCGGAATGGATTAGCGGCAACGTCTTTTAATTCGTTAGCCGTGGCTAAAAGAGCATCCGTATCGGGTGAATTTGCGGTGATAAATATTTTCTCAGCTGGGACGCCGTAACTGGCATGCAAGGCCACTGCTTCATCTAAATAATTGATGTGGGCGTCTACTAGATTAGAAAAACGCTTTCTCGTTTCGCGCACGATGAAGAATTTAAATCGGGCTAAAAGCGAGGGATTCGACTGGTGCGCTTGGTTGTTTTCTGTCACGCCGCCACCTTGTAGATAATAGGAGATGGCGTTGTCATAATGGGGAACTTGGAAGGGAATCTCTTTTGATATGAGGGCAACCTTGTTTTGGCGCAGAAAGCGGTACCAGCCGGGATAAAAGACGAAAGAGGCTTGGTAGGGCCAGTTGACCATTAAGACGTCTGGTTTTTCGGCCAAAATCAACTCTTTCAACCCGCGAAAGAACTTCTTCCCATAATAGGTCGTATACTCCTCGCGGCGGAAGACCTTGAATTCAATGCCTTTGTCTGACGTATAAACGCCCGCACCCAGCGTTGCCCCTTTTTCTGTGGGCACCACCACGCAAACCTCCACCCCAAAATCGCGTTGCAATTTGTTCAGGACGAGGTTATAATAGTGCGGCAGGCCACCGGCCAGGGACATTATTTTCATTTCTTAAACCAATTAATCACTAGCTCGCTGATGTCAGGAGATAGTTTGAATCTAGTAACTGCTAGGATAAATAGACCACTAATCGCGGCACTTCGTACTCCCACATTTAATAGCCAGGCGATTAAAGGACTGCCTTCGATAACCGGGATTTGGGAAACAATGAAATAGATAAGCAAACTAACCAGCAAAATCCCCAATGATCTAAAATCAAACGGTTGCAGGTCTAACCTCCACCAGATAAAGCCAAACTTCAACAAATTATAGCCCGCTAAAGCCAATAGGGAGGCCAAGGCAGCTCCGTTATAGGAATACAGTGGAATCAAGATTAGATTACCCACCACTAAACCTGCGGCGAGGATGATGTAAAAAACGAGGTCGTAGCGGTAGTATTTGGAGTTAATTAATACCTCTGAATTTAGTCCCGTACCCATATCGATGATCTTACTTAAACCTACCATTAATACAACCCAGCGGCCTGCCTCGTAGATTTCGTGGCGAGGGATGATGGTATAGATGAAGTCCAAATTACACCAAATCAACAAGAAAAGTACACATCCAATGAGGAGGAGATTTAAGGACGATTTTTGGTAAATATCCTGAATATTTTCGCGGTCGTTCCGGTTCCAGGCTTGAGCTAAAATAGGTGCTGCAATCGCCGCAATCACATTCCGAGGAATCGAAATCATAATCGCCATCCGGGAATTAATGTCAAAAATAGCCGTCGTGCTCAAGCCGCCCATATAGGCGGGCAACATGATCTTTTCGATGTGCTGAATGAGGGTAAAACTCGCGCCGGCTAAAATCACCCAGCCTCCATAAGAAACCATTTCCTTAAAAACCGGGGTGCGTAAAAACGAAAAATCAACTTTGGTATAAAAACGCTTCAACTGCTTAATATAGGCCAATAAACCGATCACCGCCACCACATAGGATAGGGTAATTGCTAAAATCAATTGATTGAAGCTCAAATAACCCATGGCAAATGCAATCACCAAAACCCCATTAGAAACCCGTAAAAACAATTCACGAATGATCGCTGGGACCACTATTCGTAAGTGAACGCGGGCATAAGCTTCTAGCACACTCATATATAGGTAACTCGCCGTTAAGGGAATAATGTAATAGAAATACTGGGGTAATAGCGGCGAATTCGTACCATAAGCTTCGAAAAACAAAGGTTTTAAGGCTAAATAACCGAGCACAAAAAGTGATAAACCGAATAGCGGGGCCACGAGCAGAAAAGTAAAGAAACCTTTATGTCCATTTGCCGGATCATCAAAATGCGGGAAAAAACGTACCGCAATGTGGGGAATTCCTAGTTGGGTAAACGAAGCGAAAATGAGGGGAATACTTACTAAAGCACCGGCAATCAAACCCACCTGCTCTTGTGAAAGGAACTTATTGTAGAGGAAGATCACATTAAAAGTCCCAATCGCCGTACCCAAATAGGTAACGATTGAACCTTTTAAACTTTGTCGAATGACGATCCCCATGCGTTATTTAGAATGTAATTTACAAAAATACGATTTTGCGGGGCATTCTTTATACGAGTAGGCCTTTGATTTTCGCCGAGAGCTTTACCACGTC
>CAJCBY010000072.1 GCA_903960725.1 uncultured Cytophagaceae bacterium
AAGGAAGACGATCGCTTCTTAGCTTTCTTAGACGTGATGCCCTTAGTGGAAGGTCACGTGCTTGTGATCCCGAAACAGGAGGTGGATTATATCTTTGACTTAGAGCCTGAATTACTGGGTGATTTGATGAAGTTTGCGCAGACAATTGCTCCTGCCATTAAAAAGGCGATTCCTTGCAAAAAAGTAGGGGTGGCGGTGATCGGTTTAGAGGTGCCGCATGCACACGTGCATTTAGTGCCCATGAACCGGATGTTAGATATTAATTTCTCGCAAGAGAAGATGAAGCCGTCGGCGGAATCTTTGGCAAAAACAGCAGAATTAATCCGCTCTTTCTTACTTTAAGAAGCCTTTTAGCTTATTCATCTCCACCATCGGATTCGCTTTTTCGTACACGATGTTATAAACGGCCTCGATAATAGGCAATTTGATGTTGTGCTGACGCGAGATGCTGTAGATACTTCGAACGGCGTAATAACCTTCCGCGATCATGTTCATTTCAATTTGCGCAGACTTCACGGAATACCCGCGACCGATCATATTTCCAAAAGTTCTATTTCTAGAAAACTGCGAATAAGCGGTCACCAACAAATCCCCTAAGTAGCCTGAGCTATTCAAATCGCGGTTTTTCTCCGGATAAACCACATCCAAGAAGATCTTAATTTCCTGCATCGCATTACTCACGAGCACGGCCTGGAAGTTATCCCCAAAACCTAAACCGCGCGTAATTCCACAGGCCATCGCCACGATATTTTTAATAACAGCGCAGTATTCCACACCATATAAATCCTGAATGGCATGTGCTTGCAAGAAGCGACTATTCAAGAGATTTGAAAACGCTTGAGCTAAACTTAAATCAGGGGAAGCGATCGTCAAATAAGATTGCTTCTCTAGCGCCACTTCTTCCGCGTGACAAGGTCCTGCGATGACACAGGTTTGGCCTAATGGTAAATTAAAGGCGCGTTCCATCCAGTCCGTTACTAAGAGATTTTCCTCTGGAATCATGCCCTTGATGGCAGAGACCACTTTTTTTCCTTCGAAATGCTTCTTATTAAGGTCTTTTAAGGTACTCGGGATAAAGGCTGCCGGAACCGCTAAAATGATGTATTCAACACCGGCAAGGGCATCCACCATTTTGCTATAGGTCTTAACTCTACGCGGGTTGATGGCCACATCCGTTAAATAGCTCGGATTGTGATTGTATTTACGAATGAATTCGACGTCTGATTTACGGCGGATCCACCACTTAATTTTTACATTATTTTCAGAAAGGATTTTCACTAAAGCCGTGGCCCAGCTACCTCCGCCTAACACCGCTATCTGGGTAGGGATCTTTTTCTTTAATTCCGCTAATTCACTCATTCTGTAAAATTACGCTTATTTGATAAATATACCGGATTTTTTGCCAAATTTGTACGTTCACCTACCCGGTGTCAAAATCTAAACCTATGAAAAAAATCATCCTACTCCTGCTGACAGGATTGTCTTTCTGTGCGCTTGCTCAAAAAAATCAGCCCCTTCCAGAACATCCAAGACCTGATTTACAACGGGATCAATGGTTGAATCTGAACGGCTATTGGGACTTTACTTTTGATTCCTCTTTAACGGCTCCTAGTCGCTACGCAAAGAAAATTCTTGTGCCATTCCCCTGGGGATCGCCTCTTTCAGAAGTGAAAGACGAAGCAGATGTGGCCTGGTATCATAAGGAAATCAAGATACCAGCGACTTGGACAGGAAAACGTATTTTCATTAACATTGGTGCCTCAGATTGGGAGACATCGATCTTTTTAGATGGGGTACAAATCGGCAAGCATCAAGGAGGTTATACCCCATTCGACGCAGAATTAAAAGGCGTCAAACCAGGTTCGGTGCATCAAATCGCGGTGAGAGCAGATGATAAGAGACGAATGTTCACGCTCTATGGGAAGCAAGGGTATGGGAATGCGCGAGGGATTTGGCAGACCGTGTATTTAGAGGCTAGAGGTCAAAACTTTATCGATCATTATGCGGTGAATCCGGATATTGACGCAAAAAAGGCACAGATTAAGGTTTATCTAGGAGCAACTGCAACGAAGGATCATGAAGTAAAAATCACGTTGTCGAACGGGCAAGCAGCCTCGGTAGTGGTGGCAGCCGGAAAACAAGAGGGAAGTGTGGAGGTGGCCATCAAGTCCATGCATTTATGG
>CAJCBY010000073.1 GCA_903960725.1 uncultured Cytophagaceae bacterium
CGTCACGCTTCGAAGTGTGCCGCTACCATTCGTGGACAGTGGTTCCTTCAAGCATGCCGAACGATTTAAAGATTACGGCGGAAGATGACAAAGGTTTTGTATTAGCAGAAGCACACTCGACATACGATGTGCGTGGGGTTCAATTCCACCCAGAGGCGTTTTTAACGCAAAACGGATTGCAAATGATTAAAAATTGGATGAAATAATAGAATGAAAGATACATTAAATAGACGGGCTGCGGGGGACGCATTATCAGAGAATGAAGCGAGGGAGATTTTGCTGCGCATCGGACAAGGAGAAGTTAATCCAAGTCAAATCGCCGCATTTTTAGCCTCTTATTGGTTTAATCCGATACAAGTGGATGAGCTAAAAGGATTCGTTTCTGCGATGATGGAATTAGCTATTACGGTTGATCTATCGGAATTTGACGCGATGGATGTGTGCGGAACGGGTGGAGATGGAAAGGATACCTTTAATATTTCGACGACGTCCTCATTTATCATCGTAGGTGCCGGCCAAAAAATCGCCAAACACGGCAATCACGGCGTTTCCTCTTCGGTAGGATCGTCGACGGTATTGGAGTTTTTGGGACTTAAATTTACGAATGATCCTAAGGTCTTGAAACGTAAGATGGAAACGGCAGGGATGTGCTTCTTGCACGCGCCTCTTTTTCACCCAGCGATGCGCTTTGTGGGCCCTATCCGCAAGGAGTTAGGAATGAAGACGTTCTTTAATTTATTAGGGCCTTTATTGAATCCTGCCAAAGTCAACAAGCAAATCTCCGGCGTCTATTCACCTGAAGCATTTGCCTTGTACGAAGGATTTTTTGCCGGTTCCGGTAAGCAATACGGTATCGTCTATGCGGAAGATGGCTACGACGAAATCTCGTTGACATCAGCATTTCGTTTAACCACACCTGATGGAGCTTCGATTTACAATCCAGGGGATATTGGTTGCGATGTTGTAGCTCAATCTGAATTGTTTGGTGGTTCTACTGCAGAAGCATCTGCAAATATGTTATATCGAATTTTGCAACGCGAAGGCACACCCGCACAAACCCAAGCGGTTTTAGCGAATGCTGGAGCTGGTTTGTTTGTTGCAGGTAAGGCAAGCAGCTTAGTAGAAGGTTATGCAGTGGCGAGGGAATCCTTAGAAAGCGGTCGTGCGTTCCAGGCCTTCAAGAAATTTATAATGGATTAAGATGAGCATATTAGACCAAATCATAGCCACCAAAAGACAGGACGTTGCCGCATGCAAGGCGCGCACCACGACTGCACAGCTCGAAAAACAGGTTTTTTTCGCGCGTACTTGTCATTCTTTGTCGATGTCCTTGGTTCAGCCAGCTTCTACTGGAGTCATTGCTGAATTTAAGCGTAAATCCCCCTCGAAAGGGATTATCAACGACCGCATAGGCGTGGATGTCGTGACGAAAGGCTATGTAGAGGCTGGTGCAGCCTGTTTATCGGTGTTGACGGATGAATCCTATTTTGGCGGCACCTATGCTGATTTCGACTTAGCTAGACGCACGAATCCGAATACGCCTATTTTGCGTAAAGATTTCATGATCGATGAATACCAAATCATCGAAGCGAAGTCGATGGGCGCAGACGTGGTACTATTGATAGCGGCTGCCTTAAGTCCATCCGAAATCAAAACATTAGGAACCCTAGCGCGTTCATTAGGTATGGAAACCTTACTCGAGGTGCACGATCAAGAAGAATTGGATCGTTCGCTGGGAGAGTATATTTCTGTGGTAGGAGTGAATAACCGGAACTTGAAGAATTTCTCGGAGCAAAATGTGGAGGCCTCTAAAGTTTTGGCGTCTAAAATACCGTCCCAATTCATCAAGGTTTCCGAGAGTTGCATTTCTGGTCCGGAGATCATTACAGAGTTAAAAACCTATGGTTACCGAGGCTTCTTGATAGGCGAGAGCTTTATGAAGACGGATAATCCAGGTAAAGCCTTAAGTGATTTTATTCGATAAATGATGAAGTGGAAAGTGTGCGGCATGCGGGAATCCAACAATATCCAAGAAGTGGCGGCTTTCGGGCCAGACTTCATGGGATTTATTTGGGCACCTAAATCACCGCGCTACGTGGGACCTGATTTTGTCATCCCGACTTTGCCAGCAAAAACGAAGGCGGTAGGCGTGTTTGTGAATGAAACAGCAGACAACATTATCTCCTTATCGAAAAAAGCAGGGTTCTCCCTTGTGCAATTGCACGGAGAAGAATCTCAAAAAGAAATAGAGGCCTTACAAACCGCCGGATTGCAAGTCATCAAGGCGATTAGTGTGGGCTCACCGAAGGATCTCGACCTGAAGGATAAGCCCGATTTCTATCTGTTTGATACGAAAAAAGGGGCTCAGGTAGGTGGTACGGGAGAGCATTTTGATTGGTCACTTTTAGCACATTATACGCTTGATATCCCCTATATTTTAGCAGGCGGTTTGCTGGCAGGGGATGTGGAAAAGGTGAAGGATTTTCCGGGCTTATATGCTTTGGACTTTAATAGTAAACTCGAAATACGTCCTGGATTTAAGGATGTCGAGCAGGTGAAAGAACTAGTAAAACAGCTATAATTATGTCATTTAATGTAGATGAGCGTGGGTATTACGGGAATTTTGGCGGGGCCTTTATTCCAGAAATGTTATACCCGAATGTCGAGGAATTACGTTCTCGCTATTTAGACATTATCGCGGAACCCTCTTTTCAGGAAGAATTTCACGCCTTGTTGACCGATTACGTGGGGCGTCCTACGCCGCTTTTCAAGGCAGAGCGTTTGTCTGCGAAATACAACACAAACATCTATTTAAAGCGAGAAGATTTGTGTCACACCGGTGCACACAAGATTAACAATACGATAGGCCAAATTCTCGTAGCGAAACGCCTAGGAAAATCGAAAATCGTAGCGGAAACAGGTGCCGGGCAACACGGCGTAGCTACTGCAACAGTTTGCGCCTTAATGGGAATGGAATGCATCGTTTACATGGGTGCCATCGACATCGAAAGACAAGCCCCTAACGTGGCTCGTATGCGTATGCTAGGTGCACAAGTAGTACCTGCCACATCCGGTTCAAAAACTTTGAAAGATGCGACTAACGAGGCGATGCGCCACTGGATTAATCACCCGGTAGATACCCATTATATCATCGGATCGGTGGTAGGACCACATCCTTATCCTGATATGGTTGCTCGTTTTCAGGCGGTTATTTCCGAGGAGATTCGCTACCAATTACAAGAAAAAGAAGGCCGCGATTACCCAGACTATGTAATTGCCTGTGTGGGTGGGGGATCTAATGCGGCGGGTGCTTTTTATCACTTTTTAGATGAGCCGCGCACAGCTTTGATCGCGGCGGAGGCAGCAGGTCTAGGTGTGAATTCAGGGCATTCAGCAGCAACCACTTTCCTGGGAAAGCCGGGCGTATTACACGGTAGCAAGAGTTTGTCGATGCAAACTGAAGATGGCCAGGTGATCGAACCCTATTCGATTTCAGCCGGCCTAGATTATCCAGGAATTGGGCCCATGCACGCGCATTTGTTTGAATCGGGTCGTGCCACTTTCTATGGGGTGACCGATGAGGAGGCTATAGTGGCTGCCGTGGAATGCTCCCAGTTAGAGGGAATAATTCCGGCATTGGAGACGGCACACGCTTTGGCCGTATTCGAAAGACTGCAAGCTAAGCCGAATGAAATCGTGGTCGTTAATGTATCCGGAAGAGGGGACAAAGATTTAGCGACTTACCAAAACCGTTTAAAATTGAATGACTAAGATGAACAGAATTTCAGCCCTATTCTCTCAAGCGACTGAGCCTATTTTGAATGTGTACACAACCGCAGGGTTCCCGCATTTTGAGGATACAATGACGGTATTAAATGCCTTACAAAAAGGAGGCGTCGATATTATTGAGGTGGGAATGCCTTATTCTGACCCCGTGGCTGATGGAGAAACCATACAGCTTTCGAATCAAGCCGCTTTAGAACAGGGAATGAGTGTGGCACATCTTTTCGAGCAATTGAAAGATATGCGTAAAAGCATTACGGTACCGGTACTTTTAATGGGTTACATTAACCCCGTTTTACAATATGGTGTGGAAGCTTTCTGCGCGAAATGTGCGGAAGTAGGAGTAGATGGATTGATTTTGCCTGACCTACCGATGCTAGAATACGAAGCATCTTACAAAGCCATATTTGAGAAATACGGCTTATACAATATCTTGTTAATCACTCCCCAGACGAACGATGAGCGCATTCGTCACATCGATTCGGTCTCGAAAGGATTCATTTACATGGTTTCGTCTGCGAGTACGACAGGGGCAAAAACGGGTATTTCTGCTGACCAGGAAGTCTATTTCTCCCGGATTGCCGCGATGAATTTACAGAACCCGCGTTTGATTGGCTTTGGGATCTCCGATCACGAGAGCTTTCTGAAAGCATCTAAGAATGCCTCGGGGGCGATTATAGGTAGTGCTTTCGTTAAGATGATTGCGCAGGCTAAAGATCTGCAGGCTGAAATCGTTGACTTTGTTCAATCGATTAAGGGTAAA
>CAJCBY010000074.1 GCA_903960725.1 uncultured Cytophagaceae bacterium
CGGAACTGCCTGAACCGGCGGATTGCCATTATTACGCATGTGGTAATAGCAATACATTTCTACGTGGGCTACCTTGCCTAGTAAGCCTTTATCTATAATTTCTTTTTTGGCTTGAATCAGGTGAGGCGTACTTTTTCGCTGCGTTCCTACTTGAACCGTTTTACCATATTTTCTAGCTGCCGCAACCATTGCCTCGCCTTCTAATACATCGACCGAAATGGGTTTTTGCACATAAACGTGTGCACCAGCTTTCACTGAATCAATCATCTGTAAGGCATGCCAATGATCCGGACTACCCACTATGGCAATATCTAATTCATTTTCTTTTAGTAATTGGCGGTAATCCCCGTATAACTTAGGTGTTTTGCGAGATTTTTGTCGCGCTGCAACTAGTTTTCCTGCCTCTGTTAACATGTTTCGATCTGGATCGCACAAGGCCACTACCTCTACCGGGACTACCTGCATTAATCGGAATAAATCACTTTTTCCGTACCAACCAGCACCAATTAAGGCAACTCGGTAGGGACGCGCTGGATTCACTAAATCTAACCCATACGCACCAAAAGTAGATAAGGCCAAGGCAGCCGATGCCCCCTTCATAAAATGTCTGCGGTTAATGTTGAATGTGTTCATAGGATGATAGTTAGAACCGATTGAGCCGGTATTTCTAGGTTTAGTTTTTCAATGCTTATATTCTTTTTGCCTCCTTCATTTTGGACAAGTAGGACAATTTTTCCATCTGGCCGTTTAAAAGCTGCTGCTTGCATACTCTCTGGAACCTCTAGGCCAATACGAATCGAACCCGCTGGGACAAATCTTGCCGCCTGCATAACAATGTAGTAAGATTGATTTCTAGTGATATCCTGACCTGAGATGGTTAAGGCCCCTAGGCATTCTGTACAACCGCCTAGTGTGTGAGGCCCATAGCTAGGGTCATTGGCTAAATTCCACTCAATCGCCGTTTTTGCATGGTTATTCACTGCACCAATGATCACATTTTTGATATGCCACATGAAGTCCCCTGTAAAATCCCCTTTGTAACCGGTCCATTGCTCCGTAAAATACAGGTCTTTAGTAGGATGCGCCGCTTTTACTTTACTCAGGGCTGAAATATCCCCATTGTACAAGTGAAAGGCCGATCCACTTACATATTGATTAGCGTCTGGATCATTTAATAAATCAATCGCATACTCTGGATGATCGCAATTGTGATCGTAGATGATGATTTTAGTCGTTATATTTCTTTTTTTGAATACAGGTCCCAAAGCCGTTTTGATAAAATTCGCCTGCATCTCCGAACTCATGTACATGCTAGGATTATTGCCGGGATGTAATGGCTCGTTTTGAGGCGTTAAAGCCCATAGTTGAATCCCTTCTTTCGCCATCGCTTGAATATAATTTGCCAGGTAATTCGCGTAGGTTGTATAGTGTTTTTCCAAAAGAGATCCCCCCTTACTCTCCCCATTATCCTTCATCCAGGTGGGTGGAGACCAGGGCGTGGCCATCAATTTTATGGCTGGATTAATCGCTAAAATCTGTTGCAAAACTGGGATTAAATCAGCTTTCGAGGGTTCTAAACTGAATTTTCTAGGCTTATCTTCATATGAAAATACAGATGCATCCAAGTCAGTCGCTCCTACTCCGATGCGTAAAACAGAGATCCCATTCTTACCAAAAAGTTCTTGTAATAAAGCTGCTCTTTTAGAAGGCTCTAATTGCTGAATCAATTGTGCGCTACCCCCAGTTAAGGTAAATCCAAATCCATCGATGCTTTGGAAGGTCTGTTCTGGATGAATGGTGATTTTTGCCCCATTAAAATCAGAATAAAGGTCATCTGACTTTTGAAAAAACAATTTTTGCTTAGGAAGGCTCACATAAAGTTCTGTTTGCGAAAAACAGAACAGTGGCCAGCTTAGTAGCAGTATTAATTTTTTCATAGGTTTAAATTTTATTAAAGGTATCGAATATTTATAAAAAAATAAACCGCCTTTTAGCGGGGCGGTTTATTTGTAGGGACAGAGTCCAAAGTTCGTAGTCGATAGTCCGTAGTCTATAGTCCGAAGTCCGCAGTCCGAAGTCGATAGTCCGAAGTATAAAGAGGTCCCGGACTCATTCCCTCCGGACTCATTCCCTTCGGACTAATACCCTCCGGACTAATACCCTCCGGACTCATTCCCTTCGGACTAATACCCTCCGGACTCAGTCCCTTC
>CAJCBY010000075.1 GCA_903960725.1 uncultured Cytophagaceae bacterium
CCCAAAACTCTTGCGTTTGTAGGTTTTGGTAAACTGCTCTTCCACTTTCGACGCAAATTTTACCGAGCTAGCCATAAAAGCACTTTGGTAATTAGCCATCATAATATGCGCTAACGGCGAATTCGGGTCAAAACCATTATAAGTCTTCTCGTAATCTTTCTCCTGCAAGATAACAGAGTTCTCCCGCTTGGCCACATTCAAATTACCATCCGTTTTATGCAAACCCATGGTGTAAGTTTCTGTCCCATAAGCGTTTTTATTTAGAGCAGCATTACAATGTACCGAAATAAATAGGTCCGCTTTATTGCGATTAGCAATATTAGCCCGCTCATTTAATTCAATAAAGTTATCCGTTTGTCTGGTGTAAATTACCTTAAGATCGGGATGAGCCTCTTTCAATTTTTTACCAAGTTCTAAAATGATTTTTAAGGTAACAATGCCCTCATGAGAACCCTTAGGGCCCATACAACCTGGATCTTTGCCTCCGTGTCCAGCATCCAAGCAAACTACTTTAATGCGATTTTTTCCCTCCGGTTGTTGAAAACCACTGGGAGTCCAAGCTGTCAGTAAGAAACCCACCGCGAAAATTAAACTGATAGATTTTAGCTGATTAAACATTATTTTCTAAATGTTACACGTTGATAACAAGCAAAAATGTAATTTTGTAGGCTTGTCTATATAAGTACAAATATAATTTTTAAATTCCATTTGGTAAAGAAATCCACATATTACCTTTTTGTTACGCTGTTTGTCTATTTTGCTTCCATTGTTGAAGTAAGAGCGCAACGGGTAATCTCCACGGATACTTTACAAAAATCTATCCCGAAGGATTCTGCCGCTGATTTGCAGACCACTGTATTCTACTCTGCCGTCGACTCTACCATTCTAGATGCTGATGCTCAAGTCGTCAATTTGTATGGAGGTGCCAAAGTCAAGTACGGTGATATCTCCCTCGAAGCGAATTACATTCGCCTAGATTGGGCTAAAAACGAGGTATATGCCATTGGAACAAAAGATACTTTGACCAAAAAGATGATCGGATTACCTGTTTTCTTGCAAGGCAGTGACAAATACGATTCAGACGAGATACGCTATAATTTCAAAACGAAACGGGCCATAATTAAAGGTATCGTGACGCAACAGGGCGAAGGCTTTGTTCAGGGTAAAAATGTCAAAAAAGACGAGGAGGAAAACCTCTACATCCGAAATGCCATCTATACCACCTGTAATTTAACCCATCCGCACTTTCACATCAAGGCCAATAAAATCAAAGTCGTAGGTAAAAAAGAGATCATTTCTGGCCCCTTTCATTTTGAGTTAAATGATATTCCTTTGCCTATTGGATTACCGTTTGGGTTTTTCCCGTATTCCCAACCGAAGGAAGCCGGAAAATCTGGTATAATCATGCCTACATATGGGGAAGAACCTAGAGGACGTGGTTTTTATCTGCGGGAGGGTGGCTATTATTGGGCGGCTAGTGAAAACATTGGTATCCGTTTTACAGGCCAAATTTATTCCAAAGGCGGGTGGGGTTTAGGTGCTAATTCTCAATATAACAAGCGCTATCGGTACAACGGAAGCTTTAATTTAGCCTTTAACCGCAACAGTAACGGGGACGAATTTGATCCTACTAAACGAACGGACTTTGCCCTACAATGGTCACATGCGCCTCGGAGTTTAGGTAATTCTAGTTTCTCCGCTTCGGTAAACCTAGCTTCTAACTCCTATAATCAATTCAATACGTTCAATACTCAGCAATACCTTTCGAATACGATTGGGTCTTCGGTTCAATATTCCCGTAGTTTTGGCCAAAGTGTCCGCACAAGTGTTAACCTCCGAATCAACCAAAACATGAGCACCCGAGTGTTCGATGCTGGAACTGACTTTAACTTTGGCCTAAACCAAATACAACCATTTAAAAAGAAAAATGCTCTAGGGGATCGTTTCATCGATCAATTTCGGATTGGTTTAGATTTTTCAGGGGGTATTTCGATGACTAACCAGGTAGGTGATCCCTACACGCGCTATGAATTTGATGTATTTCCCCGATCTTCCAATGCTTTACGTGGAACGATTCAGCGACCATTTGTACCCACCGGGGCGAATGATGTGCCGGCTGGGGTGATTCCAGTGGATGCGAATACACTTCCGATACTTTGGGAGAAAGCGCAGACGAAATTCAATTACAGCATTCCTTTAGCCTTGCCTAACCTGAAATTAACAAAAGACATCAACTTAACTCCAGGCGTCTCGTGGTCTGGAAATATGTATACTAGATCCTATAAATATTCTTATGTAGCCGCGGATTCAACGGTTCGCATTGATACAGTGGGCGGTTTGCCTAAATTCAATTCGCAATTGTCTTTCTCCGCCAGTATGAACACCCGTTTGTTCGGTACATTGCGATTTAAAAAAGGGCGTTTAGAGGCTGTTAGACACACCTTGGTGCCTTCGATAAGCTTAAGTTATACGCCGGATAATTCGGATCCTAGTTTGGGTTATTTTCAAGATGTCCGAATTAATAACCGGAAATTCATCAATACAGACGGGAAAGAACAAATAGGGGACATTCGACGCATTAGTACTTTTGACCCGCGGACGATCAGTTACGGAGGTGCCACGGGTGCAATTTCATTTGGATTCCAAAACACCTTAGAAGCGAAATTGAAAACGAAATCCGACACAGCGAGCGTGCTAACCGAGAAAGTGCGTATAATTGATAACTTCGGATTAAACGGTAGTTACAATCTGCTCGCTAAAGAATATGCCCTCTCTAATATTGGATTTAATCTAGCCTCCAGGGTAAA
>CAJCBY010000076.1 GCA_903960725.1 uncultured Cytophagaceae bacterium
AGACGTTCAACTGACCTTTTTTGAAAATATCAAACAGCGCTTCCGCCGAAAAACTAGGCAAAAACTGGCAAGTCGCCCCCGCCCAAAGCGAGCAAGAAACGATGTTACTCACCCCATGAATGTGGTGCAAAGGCAAAATACAGATCGAATAATCCGCAGAAGTCCAGCGCCAGGCATCAATCAAGGTCGAAATCTGCGCATTTAAATTCGCGTGGGTAGACACCACACCCTTCGGCAAATTCGTCGTGCCCGAGGTGTAGAGCATCATAGCGCGGCGGGAGGAGGGGAAAACAGGGAGAGAGTCCGAAGGGAGGGAGTCCGGAGGGAGGAAGTCCGGAGGGAGGGAGTCCGGAGGGAGGGAGTCCGAAGTCCGAAGGATGATTAGCCGTAGATTAAGCTCCGCGCACAAAGGCTTCAAAAGGTCTTCGAATTCCGGGGAAACGACCACGATGCTCGAGCCCGAATTCTCAATCGTATAGCGCAAAGAGGGCAAAGGGTAAGTCAAACAAAGCGGAACGGCCACACCACCCGCACGCCAAATTCCCCATTGCACCCGCACATAATCAAAGCCAGGGTTCACCATGTAGGCAACTCGGGCTTCATTTAGGTCTGTATTTGTATCTAATAAGGTCGAAGCGAAGGCTTTCGAAACATCTAAAAGCTGTGAATAAGTATAATGATTACCATCAGAAATAATGGCGGTCTTCTCCAGGTGCTTTTCAGCTTGGGCAAAAATGGATATCATGGGGTAAATAGGTTTCAGTAAATATAGGGAAAGAATGGTAAATGGTGAATGGTAAATGGTGGAAACAATGGTAAATGGTGAATGATAGATGATTACTATTAAACATTGCTCTTTGAAGCTGCGCCGCAGGCGCACATTTACCATTCACCATTTACCACTCACAATTTTTAGATAACCTCTCCCTACAATGAGATATAATGAATATTCCCCTTCAAATCCTTCAGCAATTTCTTCGTCCTTTCTGGTCTAGCATCGGTGATGAATACTTGGCCAAAGTGTTCTTCGGCCATCATTTGGACCAAACGCTGGATGCGGCGGTCGTCAAGTTTGTCGAAGATGTCGTCGAGGAGTAAGAGGGGTTTGCGGGGTTTAGCGGCTACGAGGGAGTCGAATTGCGCTAGTTTTAATGCGACGACGAAGGATTTTTGTTGGCCTTGGGAGCCAAATTTGCGCAAGGAGTAGTCATTGATTTTAAAATCAAATTCATCTCGATGAATTCCGATGGATGTCCGCTGCGCGGACAAATCCAGCGGTTCCGCGGCGCGCAGCGCCGCGTCAAAGCCCCCAGCTTCGAAAGTAGATTCGAGCTGAATATCGACGTCCTCTCGGTCGTCTGAGAGTTTGGAATAATGGAATTTAAAACTAGGCAAAAAGACCTCAAGGAATTCCCTGCGGGCCTTTGCTAGCGATTCTCCTAGTTCTACTAAGGGCGCATGGTAACTGTCTAGATGCAGGCGATCTACCTGACCGCGCTCGGCAAATTGCTTTAATAATACGTTGCGCTGCTGGACGATGCGGTTGTAACGTAATAATTGATCAAGGAAATTGCGGTCGAGCTGGGACATCATCCCGTCAAAAAAGCGGCGGCGTTCTTCACTTCCCTCTCGAACTAAATCGGTGTCGTGGGGATCCATTAAAACGACTGGGAAATGGCCGATGTGGTCTGCTAAACGAGGATAGGGTTTGTCATCGCGGAGGAATTGCTTTTTGGCACCTTTCTGAAACAAACAAGTAATCTGTGTTTCACGATCCTGGGTATCGACAAAATCCCCCTGCACCCGGAAAAAATCTTGTGTATGTTTGATGCAAAGCTGATCGGAAATTCCGCGTGCACTTTTCGTCATCGAAAGGAAATGAATCGCATCCAATAGATTCGTTTTCCCAATCCCGTTCTCGCCCACAATACAATTTATCTCCGAAATAAAGCTGAATCTAGCTTCCTCATAGGATTTAAACTGATTAACCTGAAGAGATTTGAGGTGCATGGATGTAGGAATGCGATTAAAAGCGTGTAAAAATAAAGATTTTGTACTAATTTTGCAGGCATATAGGCTGGAATTAATGCTGGCTTACCGCTTTAAAAATATTCTATCAAGAAGATGGCAAAGAAAAACGCAGACGCGCCCAAGTATTCTAAAGAGACTTACAAGTATTGGTACGAATCCATGCAATTACAACGCAAATTCGAAGAGAAATGTGGTCAGTTGTACGGAATGCAGAAAATTAAAGGCTTTTGTCACTTATATATTGGACAAGAGGCTTGTTCTTCAGGTTCAAAATCTGCCCTAAAAGAAGGTGATAAATACATTACAGCTTATCGCGATCATGGTATCCCTTTGGCCTTAGGAACATCTCCTAACGCAATTATGGCGGAATTATACGGTAAAATTACCGGTGCTTCTAAAGGAAAAGGTGGCTCGATGCACATCTTCGATAAAGAAGTAGGTTTCGTAGGTGGCCACGGTATTGTAGGGGCCCAAATCCCCTTAGGAGCTGGCCTTGCCTTCGCAGAGAAATACAAAAAAACAGGAAACGTTTCGATCACCTATTTTGGTGATGGTGCGGTACGTCAAGGTGCTTTACACGAGGCATTTAACATGGCGATGCTTTGGAAATTACCTGCCATTTTCGTTGTAGAAAACAATGGATACGCGATGGGGACTTCCGTAGAACGTTCTTCCAACGTAACCGAATTATATACCATTGGCGAGGCTTACGATATGCCATCTGAGCCGGTAGACGCCATGAATGTAGAGGCAGTACATGAGGCAGTTTCTCGTGCTGCAGCTCGCGCTCGTGCAGGGGAAGGTCCTTCGTTCTTAGAATTTAGAACCTACCGTTACAGAGGTCACTCCATGTCAGA
>CAJCBY010000077.1 GCA_903960725.1 uncultured Cytophagaceae bacterium
AATAAACGAGACAGATCAGTGGACCTTAGTGGGTTATGTCTTTCTCCTAATTTCTTTTGTCACCATGGCCTATGGTCCCATTGCCGCCTTTTTAGTGGAAATGTTCCCCACTAAGATTCGGTATACATCGATGTCGTTGCCGTACCATATTGGGAATGGAGTTTTTGGAGGCTTAATGCCGGCCATCGCTACATTCTTAGTTTCGAATGCACAAACGGCAGGAGTCGTTCAAAAACCCTATTTGGAAGGATTAAACTACCCTATTGCTTTAATTAGTATCTGCGTAGTGATCGGAGTTATTTACATCAAATCAGATAAAAAAGCAGCAGCATGAACCTCATCAAACGTATTTTAGGAATAGTTTGGATCGGTCTAGGAATCGGTGCAGGCATTTATTTGATTTATTTTCAAGCGGTTCCTTTATGGGCCAAAGGTGGGAACGACCTCGTCCCTGCCATTATTTACACCTTTGTTTTAGCACCACTCATTTCGATTGGAATGAGCCTTTTCGGCTATTATTCCCTTCAGGGAGAATTTGACAACATTTAATTATGAGAATTACGAGCCTAGCAGATTACCAGAAAACGTATGAATTAAGCGTGCAAGAACCAGAGAAATTCTGGGCAGGCATCGCGAATGAATTTGAATGGTCTAAACCATTTACAAAAGTACTGGATTGGAGTTTTGACGATTATTCCGTCAAATGGTTTGAAGACGGTCAATTAAACATTACCACTAACTGCCTAGATCGCCATTTAAAGACGATTCCAGATCAAGCGGCCATCATCTATGAGCCCAATGAACCAGGCGATGCAGCCGTAACTCTGACCTACCGCGAACTTTACACCCGTGTTTGCAAAGTGGCCAATGCCTTAAAATCGCAAGGGGTTACAAAAGGGGATCGTGTTTGCATTTATATGCCGATGATTCCTGAATTAGCGATTGCTGTTTTAGCTTGCGCTCGAATTGGGGCCATTCACTCCGTCATTTTCGGGGGATTCTCTGCTCAATCCATCGCTGATCGCGTGAATGATGCAGAATGCAAAATAGTTTTAACGACAGACGGTGCTGTTCGTGGGAACAAAGAGATTCCGATGAAAGAAACGGTGGATGATGCCATCGCAAATTGCCCATCCGTCAAAAAAGTCATAGTCAAACGTCGCACTAATACGCCTGTTTCCATGTTGGAAGGCCGTGATCTTTGGTGGGACGAAGCAGAACACGAAGCATCCGCTGATTGTCCTGCTGAAGCGATGAACTCGGAAGATCCTTCATTTATTTTATACACCTCTGGTTCTACCGGAAAACCAAAAGGCGTTGTACATACCTGCGGCGGCTACATGGTTTACACGGCCTATACATTCGCCAATGTGTTCCAATACAATCCAGGCGAAGTCTATTTCTGTACCGCTGATATTGGCTGGATTACAGGTCACTCTTATCTGGTTTATGGACCTCTTTTAAATGGAGCTAAATCTATTTTATTCGAAGGAGTTCCTACGTATCCTGATGCGGGACGTTTTTGGGACATCATTAAAAGACATCAAGTCAACATTTTCTATACCGCGCCCACAGCAATTCGATCATTGATGGGAATGGGAAATGAATACATCACAAACAAAGACTTGAGCTCACTTCGCGTCCTAGGTTCAGTAGGTGAACCATTAAATGTGGAAGCCTGGCATTGGTATAACGATCACGTGGGCAAAGGGAAATGCCCTATAGTAGACACCTGGTGGCAAACTGAAACGGGCGGTCACATGATCTCGCCTATCGCGGGAATCACCCCTTTAAAGCCTGCCTATGCCACTTTACCTCTACCAGGTGTTCAACCCATGCTAGTGGATGAGAACGGTAAAGAGATTGAAGGCAATGGTGTCAATGGAAACCTCTGTATCAAATTCCCGTGGCCTGGTATCATTCGTACTACCTACGGGGATCATGAACGTTGCAAATCAACCTATTTTTCCACCTATCCTGGACTCTATTTCACCGGGGATGGATGTATGCGGGATGAGGACGGTTATTACCGCATAACGGGTCGCGTAGACGATGT
>CAJCBY010000078.1 GCA_903960725.1 uncultured Cytophagaceae bacterium
CCCTTGTCCTACGCGAATTTTCATTTGGCTATTTTTTTATACTTTAAGGTATTCGATTTCCCTTGAATAAACAAGCGCTGAGCCCATTTTTCCAAATCTTGCGTTTGCACTTCTGCGATCTTTTGCGATTCATTATTGACTAAATTCGCATCGCCTACATTCGCGGCCATGGCTAAATTCATGGCCCGATTCAGCACTTCCACTTCCCCAAAAACCAAGCTCGCCTCGGATTGATTCTTCACCATCTGCAAGTCTTTCTCGGCAATTTTCGCAGTTGCAAAATTCTGTATCGCCTTCTCTAATGCTTCTTCCGCCTCTTCTATCGTCACGTCATCACTCACCTGACCTTGAATAATCAATAGGCCCGGATCGATGGAACTCGTTTGATAAGTCCCAATCGTGTCGAAAATACGCTGCTTTTGAACTAAATGCTCGTATAAATAAGAAGACTCTCCTCTACCTAATAAATCCGCCATCAAATCAATCGCGTGGTAACCCGGTTCATAGCGACCGATCACGGGATAGGCTTTATACAGGCGATTCGCCGGTACGTCAGCGACAATCTCCATTACCCGGTTTTCTATTTGCACTGGTTCTTGCGGCAGATTGCGCTGTGGCTTCACGCCACCTGGAATGGGTGCGAACCATTTTTCGGCTAAAGCTTTTACCTCGGACACTTTTACCTTACCAGCAACGACTAGTGTGGCATTAGAGGGTACGTAGTGCTTTTGGAAAAAAGCTTTCACATCACTCATCTGGGCCTCCTCGATGTGCTGAATACCAGCACCAATCGTAGGCCAGCGGTACGGATGATTGTTGTAAATCAAAGGTCTAAACTTCAACCACACATCGCCGTAGGGCTGATTCAAATAACGTTGCTTGAATTCCTCTATCACGACTTTGCGCTGTGTTTCGAGGCTTTGCGTGTTAAAAGCTAATTGCTTCATCCGGTCCGATTCAAGCCAGAAGGCCGTTTCGATGTTTTGAGCTGGAACCGAAATATAGTAATTCGTTAAATCTGGGGTGGTAAAGGCATTGTTCTCGCCGCCTACTTTTTGCAAGGGCGTATCGAAGGACGGAATGTTTTCAGATCCACCGAACATCAAATGCTCGAACAAATGCGCAAAACCCGTCAGGTTTTCGTCTTCATCCCGGGAACCTACATTGTAGATCACATCTACCACCGCCATCGTCGTGTCCCGGTCTTCGTGCACAATGACTTTAAGGCCGTTAGCGAGGGTAAATTCTTCGAATGAAATCATGTCTTAGGGTTTATAAACAAAAGTAAAAAAATCGACCCAAAAACCACAGAGCTTAACTAAATTTGCAGGCTAAACATTTCACATGATTCGGGTTGCACTCTTACTTTTCCTTTTTCTTTCGATGAGATTGCAGGCCCAAATCCTCCAAGACCCTCTCGCGAAATCCCAAATCACCCAAGGTTTGACGAACTTATACCAATACGAATTCAAAGAATCCGCACTCATTTTTAATAACCTAAAAACCAAATACCCACGACACCCAGCGGCCTATTTATTGCTTGCGATGCAATGGGAGCAACAATACTTTCCGTTGAAGGATCATCCTGCACA
>CAJCBY010000079.1 GCA_903960725.1 uncultured Cytophagaceae bacterium
TCGGCTTCGTTTATCTTGCATTACGGCGATTTAAGTGATTCCACGAATATCATTCGCATTATTCAAGAGGTACAGCCGGACGAAATTTACAACTTAGGGGCTATGTCCCACGTGAAAGTTTCTTTCGACGAACCCGAGTATACGGCGCAGGTAGACGGCATCGGAACTTTGCGTATTTTAGAGGCTATACGCTTGCTTGGTTTGGTTAAAAAGACCAAAGTGTACCAAGCGTCCACTTCGGAACTTTACGGCCTTGTACAGGAAGTTCCGCAATCAGAAACGACTCCATTCTATCCACGTTCTCCTTATGCTGTTGCCAAATTATACGGCTACTGGATCACGGTAAATTACCGGGAAGCCTACGGCATGTTTGCGGTAAACGGGATTTTATTCAACCACGAATCCCCGCTGCGCGGTGAGACCTTCGTGACGCGTAAAATCACGCGAGGCGTTGCCCAAATCGCTTTGGGACAAGAGAAAAAGATACACTTAGGTAACCTAGACGCGAAACGCGACTGGGGCCACGCGAAAGATTACATCGAGGCGATGTGGTTGATTTTGCAACAAGACACCCCCGAAGATTACGTCATCGCCACCGGCATCACGACTACCGTGCGCGAATTTATCCGCATGTCGTTTGCAGAATTAGGCATCGAAGTAGCCTTTACTGGCGAGGGCGTGAACGAAAAAGGAACGGTTGTTTCTTGCTCGAACCCAGCTTACCAAGTAGCCGTGGGACAAGAAGTAATCGCCATCGATCCACGCTATTTCCGCCCTACGGAAGTAGAATTGTTAATCGGGGATCCGACGAAGGCCAAAGAAAAACTGGGCTGGACTCTAAAATACGACTTAGCCGCACTAGTAAAAGATATGGTACAAGCGGACGTAAAACTTTTCTCGAACAACTAAGATGAGTACACGGATCGCCATTATTGGCTTAGGATATGTAGGTTTTCCGTTAGCGGTGGAGTTTGGAAAAAACATCCCCACCCTCGGATTTGATATCGACACTAGCCGCATTGCGGAACTAAATAGTGGCTTCGATCGCACACAGGAAGTAACCGCCGAGCAATTAAAAGCCTCGGTTTCGCTAACATTCTCTTCGAATGCAGCCGATTTAACCGCTTGCAACACCTTTATTGTCACTGTTCCCACACCCATCGACCACTTCAAAAAACCGGACTTAACCCCGCTTTTGAAGGCGTCGGAGATGATCGGAAAGGCCTTGAAAAAGGGTGACTTAGTCATTTACGAATCGACCGTTTACCCGGGTTGCACCGAGGAAGACTGCGTTCCTGTTCTAGAACAATTCTCTGGATTAAAGTTTAATGAGGACTTCTTTTGCGGCTATTCACCCGAGCGCATTAACCCGGGCGACAAGGTAAACACCTTGACCAAAATTAAAAAAGTAACGTCCGGATCCACTCCCGAAATTGCCGAAAAAGTCGACCAACTCTACCGCTCCATCATCACTGCTGGCACTCACAAAGCGCCTTCGATGAAAGTAGCGGAAGCAAGTAAGGCCATTGAAAACGCCCAACGCGACGTCAATATCTCGTTCGTAAACGAATTAGCCCTGATTTTCGATCGCATGGGCATCGACACCACCGAGGTGTTAGAGGCCGCCGGCACCAAGTGGAATTTCTTGAATTTCAAACCCGGTCTTGTTGGCGGACACTGCATCGGCGTGGACCCCTATTATTTATTACACAAGTCGGAAAGCCTAGGTTATTATCCACAAGTGATCCTTTCGGGTCGCCGCGTGAACGATAACATGGGCATTTTTGTGGCGAATAAATTAGTCAAACTATTGATTAACAAAGGCCAAAAAATCGCCGGCGCCAAAACCCTCATGCTCGGCATCACCTTCAAAGAAAACTGCCCCGACATCCGCAACTCCCGCGTAGTCGATATCTACAAGGAACTCGTGGACTTTGGCATGGACGTAGACGTCTACGACCCCTGGGCAAACCCAACCGAAGTGAAGCACGAACACGGCATCGACCTAGTCACGAAACTAGCATCTAGCTACCAAGCAATTGTCTTAACCGTTGCCCACACCGAATTCCTTGACCTCCCCTTCGCTGCCCTAAAAGCAGAAAACGGGGTCATTTTCGACATCAAATCTATTCTCTCCAAAGACCTGGCTGACGCCCGTTTATAA
>CAJCBY010000080.1 GCA_903960725.1 uncultured Cytophagaceae bacterium
ACAGAGGATATGCCGGGTTATTTGACGGCGAGTGAGGGTGGATTGACGATCGCGTTAGATAATACATTAACGCCGGAATTAGTTCGCGAGGGGAATGCACGTGAATTCGTGAATCGTATCCAAAACTTGCGTAAAGATTCTGGTTTCGATGTGACGGACAAAATAAATATTCAAGTGCAGCGTTCGGACGAAGAATGGACGGCCAGCTTGAATGAATTTAAAGCCTATATCTCGCAAGAGGTGCAAGCCTTGAGTTTGGAATGGGTAGATTCGGCTTCGACTGAAATTAATTTTGAGGAGTCTAACTTGTTTGTGAATGTTACGGTAGCGTAATAAAATGATGCGGAAACTCACGTGCTTACTTTTCTTGCTTTGTGGGTTTTTGCCGGTTTCAGCGCAAAAAGAGGCGCAGACGAAATCGCAGACCGACGTGCAGTCCGAGGCTCTGCTGCTGGACGGGATGCGCGCCTACATGCGGGAGGATTTTGGCGAGGCAATTCTGGTTTTCGAGAAGCTCGCTAAAGTGCAGACGCAGGAGCCGGCGGTTTTTTATTATTTGGCCAAAAGTTACCTCGCCGACAAACAACTCACCTCAGCCCGCGCAAATGCGGAAAAGGCTCATCTATTATCTCCTTATTCCTTTGATTACGGTCTTTTGTACGGCGACTTATTGTTAGCGAACAAGGAATACAAAAAAGCCCTTAAGTGTTTCGATAATCTCCTAGCCTACGACGACCACCGCTTTGACAATGAACCCGACATGATCCGGGTAAAGCAATTCGTGTTTTTATCCAAGGGCGATGGGGCCAAAGATTTAGCAGAGAAAAATGCCTTTTATTTGAAAGCAGCGAATCTGGGACCCGTTCAAGAGGAACTTTGGGTACGGATCATTCAGCTAGATTGGGAATTGAATCGCAAAGACCAAGTGGTGGAACATGCCTTAGAAGCACTGGAAAATTACCCCCAAATGGCTCCTTGGGCTTATCCGATTTTAGGGGATGCTTACCAGGCTTTGGGAAAAAATAAGGAGTCGGATGAGGCGTTCGAAAAGGCACTAGCTGTTAATCCGAATGATGATCACGTACTGAATAATTACAGTTATTTTTTGTCGATTCGGAAGGAAAAATTGGCTTTGGCTGATTCTCTCTCGGCTCGATTAGTATTAGCTCATCCAAAAAATGGCACCTACTTAGACACTCGGGCTTGGGTTCTGTACGAGTTAAATCGTTTTGCAGAGGCTCGTGTGGCCATGGAGGCGGCATTAAAAGATCGGGAAAATGTATCAGCTACGCTATGGGAACATTACGGAGATGTCCTTTTTCGTTTGAAATTAGTGGATAAAGCAGTGGAGGCTTGGAAGGAAGCGCTTCGATTAGACTCGTCCAGAGAATCTGTAGATAAAAAGATTCGATTGCGTCAAATTCCCAAAAATTGAGCTATTTTTGTTACCAAAATTCTTCCCCATGCGGATTCTTTTCAGTCTTGTATTCCTGTTTCTTTTAGGTGCTTGTGCTCCTAAGGCGACGGTGTCCTTGACTCAAACTCCTCTAGTAGATACCATTCGGATAGATTCTACTCCCGTGGCGGTGGCTGCTCCTCAGGCAGATGCGGTAGACCAGCTTTCGGCGACAACTGACGATTTGAATTTCACTTATTTGAAGGCAAAGTCCAAAGTGGTTTGGAAAACAAAAAACAATTCGGATACCTACATTGTGGATATTCGGATGAAAAAAGACAGTATCATTTGGGCGAATATCTCTGTTTCGATGATTTCTGGTGCGGCCGTTTTATTTACCAAAGACCGGGTTCAATTTTTTGATAAAATTAATACCCAGTACACAAATCTTACCTATGATAGTTTAAGTACGAGCTTAGGCTTTAAAGTGAGCTATGATTTAATTCAAAACATGATTGTGGGTAATCAACCCTACAAGAAAAATAACACGCGTCGGGTGGTTCGGGAAAATGAAAATTTTATTGTTAAACAGCAAGAGGGGCTGGTAGAGGTAAATAATTGGGTGGGACCTAATCGGAAGCTCAAGAAGTTATCGGTGAGTGATTTACCCTCTTCTAATAAATTGACGTTAGATTATGAGGATTTTGCGAACTTAAATACAGCCATTTTCCCCTTTTCAAGTTCTATTACGTTGGACGTAAAAAATAAAGACAACCAATTCAACCAGACGCTGATTACGATTAAATATTCCAAAGTAGAGTTATTAGAAACGCCTTTGGAATTCCCCTTTAAAGTACCAGCCAAGTTATTAAA
>CAJCBY010000081.1 GCA_903960725.1 uncultured Cytophagaceae bacterium
GTAGGTGAAAATAAGCCTTGTGCCCCCACCTTTAGAGACGCATTACAGACACAACGGGTGTGTGAAGCAGTGATTGAATCGGCTAATACGAAGTCTTGGAAAGATACACAGGTGGAATGGTCCTAAATACGCGTTTACTCGTAGTTGAGGATGTTTCGTAATTTTTCTAAAGCCCTGGCGATACCGGGATAGTTTAACAAAAGAGGCCGATGATGGCCTCTTTTTGTTTTATTGGGTCAAAAGTGGATCAACTAGTAGTCGATAAACGCTTGATTTGGCCTTCTGTAAAACCCCAACTCGCTTTTGATTTTCTTGCTTGAGATAACGATAGATAATCCTTAAGATGTTTCTGTAGAAAAGGAATAAGTCGATGATGTTTTATGTTTGCGCTTTTCCCTAGCCTATTCCATAGGTGTAAAAGGTCTTTTAAGTCTCTCGATTTAAGAGAGGTTTTTTGAGAGTAAGCAAGCATTAAATCGGATTTTGTATGATTGCCAAATCCCTGCCAAATGCTAAATTTCTTTCCTCGCAAAGGGCGTATCAGAAATAATTTCAACGTCTTATTTTTAATCAGAAGCTGAAGGATGAACAGTAGATTCACGAAACAAAATAAATCATAATCAAACCACAAATACACTTCCGCGCCATTGGGGATGCGTTGAATCTTTTCAAATTCTGTGACGGATTTTTTATGATATTCCTCCGTAGGAATTGCATACGTTTTTTCCAAATAAGTCGCTCTAGCTTGAAATAATTCATTAATAGAATCGGCCTTTATAGGGCCCTCCACAAACATTTCACGAACAATTAAAGCATTTTCTGCTTGTAAACAATCTTGCAGAAAATCTCCATTTACTATATGCACTTCACTTTAGTATTCATCTAATGATAGACAAATCTACTAAAAAGATGTAGCTAAAATTACTCCAATAGGACCTGATGGAGAGGAGGGCTTAATGGTCATAACTAATTACTCTTGTAATTTTCCAGCTACCCTTGTCATTCTTCCAAATCATTAAGAATTTAAACGTGCCTATTTCCAGTTTACCATTTTCAATGTGTTTGAATTGGTGTTTACCAATTTCTATTGCTCCATAACCTTCTATGGGGTGTACTTCTAGGCTCTCATTTAGTAGATTTCTTTTAAGGTCATATTCTCTATTGAAAATAGATTGAAAGTTCGAAAACACTTTCTCAAAGCCGATTAAGCCCCCATTATCTTGGTACCACTCTAGATCTGGAGTAAAATAGGTCTTCATTAAATCCAAATTCTTTGAATTGTACGCTGCAAATAAGGAGCTATCCAAATTAGCTATTTTGTTAAAAAGATCGGATGGGGTACTCGCCACTTTTCTTTCGTTTTGGCTTTGAGCGAAAACACTCGTGCAAATTGTGAAAGCAAAGGCTAGCAGGATTAGATTTTTCATGGGTAAATATACAAAAGATGCTTAATCCTAACTTGCAGATAAAAAACTATATACCTTTGAGGAAATATTTAATAATTAACCATGGCAGAAAATAAAAAAAGATACATTTTAGCCTCCCTCATAATTCTACTAACAGGGATAATGTATATTTCCGTACAAGCACAGCAAAAAAATGGTACAAATCGCGCTAATTTTTCTGGCCAATGGCAAGCCAAGGAGGCCATCAGCATAGGCGGCAATATTTTTTGCTCCTATGACGCGAGCGATCGAATGGCTTCTAAAAGTATGAAAATCGTAGAACGGGGTAATTTTATAACCATTGAAAACCCGGCTTCAAACAAAGCTTCTGTTAAAAGCCTAGAGAAGATGGTCTTCGATGGGAAAACAAGACAAATTAGTCATGGCGAAGGAAACAGAAAGACATTTAGTGTAAAATTGTCCAATGGTGGCCAAACCATGACCATTCGATCGATTGCTTATTTTATCACGGGCACTCCTTATAAGGTCAATAAGAAACAACAAGCATATACCGATGTGACTGAGGTTTGGAACTTGAGCAATGATGGTAAATCTATTGCTGTTTTGGCCAAAGCAAAATCAAACATTTGGAAGGAAGAGCGTTCTTGGAAGACGGTGTTCAATAAAATCAATTAAATTTCAAATTGGGATAATTCCTTTATAAGACAAGCGCCATTTGAATATTGCAGCGCTCATAAGGTGTATTACGTCCAAATACTTCAACAAATCCTAACTTTCGGTACAAGCTTATGGCAGGAGTTAAAATAGTATTACTCTCTAAATAAAGTGTTTTTGCGCCAATAGACCTTGCCTTGTCTTTTATGGCTTCCCCGATTAACCAACCAATCTTTTTGCCTTGTGCTTTGGGCGCTACTGCCATTTTTGCCAGCTCAAAGTCATAGGTAGAGTCGTCCATTTTAATTAATGCACAAACTCCAACTGGCTCTTTATTTAATAAAGCAACTAGAATATGCCCTCCATTTTGCAAAATATAACTATCCGCATTGTCTAGGGCCTTATAATCAGACGCCTCCATTTTAAAATAGGTAGAAATCCATTCAATATTTAAATCCCTAAATACGTCCTTATAAGCCGGTTCGTAGTTAACTATTTCAATTGCATCCATAAATCAAAAATAAGAATTACTTTTTCAGGTTTTTATATTTTTACCAAACGTTAGATTCTTTTTGCTCAGAAATCATACGAACCTTTGGCAGGTAATGGAAGCCTAACTTGCTGATAGAAAAACAAAAAGGCCGATCATGAATGATCGGGCTTGCTCCCTTATAGACGAAAGATGCAGCTTAAACCAGTATTTGTGAATAATACTATTTTATTTAAATTTATAAACACCTATTGACTCACAATAAATTGAAAAAGAATGCCACTGCTAATTTTATTTTCTTGGTTCTCCATTATTATAGGGTTGCTATCTTCACCTAAGTTGGATATAACTCAAAAAGTAGACTCAACCCCAAAGTTTAAATTAATCCCTGCTCCAAAAATTAAATTCAATTCGTTTGTGGATTGTAATATGGCAGAAGTTTGGATTGGTGATACATTTAGAATCTTCCCCGGCAAATATGGCGAAGACCCTTTATGGGGTTATGCAAAAGATTTAAAGTATTCAGACGGAGAAAATGCAGAGGTTGTTTTTAAAAACCCTGCTAGCAAGTTCTTTAACCCTAGTATGCCTAGCAATGTACCTATAGGACAGAAAGGCTTGCATGGAGCTGTTTGGTTTGAAACTGTTTACCAAGATTCTAAAGATAAAAGTGGTCAAACATTATATGGAATTTACCATAACGAAAATTATCCAAGCACCTTACCATACGATTCATTAACCAAAGAGGGATATAGAGATGTACTTTGGCCACAAGGTTTGACTGGTCCAGAAAGTCCTGCAGCTGTTTGTAGAATTGGTGTGATGAAATCCATAGATGGAGGTAAAAGCTGGGATAACAGAGGCATTTTTATTGAGGATTATGACCCAAGGATGATTAGAAAACCCATTAATACGTCAAATACTTTTGCGGGTGGTGTTGGAGACCCATCTGCTGTAGCGAGTGGTGACTATCTGTATTTATTTTATGGAGAGTATGGTTATCCTGGCGTGTATGATGAAAAAACGTATACCGTTCAAAAAGAGTGGAGTGGTCAATGTATAAGTATCGCACGTATCGCATTGA
>CAJCBY010000082.1 GCA_903960725.1 uncultured Cytophagaceae bacterium
ATAGCGCGCGGACTTTTCCTTGACTTTTTTAATGAGAGTTTGTAGAAATCGATGAGTGTAGAGTCTGTTTTCTCGCTTAGCTAACTGTTTGCTACTCGACGAAAGGTGCAAAGGTACGGAAAATGCGACAGCTTTTCGAATCATTTTAGGAGGATTTTTGCCTTGTTCGCCTAACCATTTTAAGGTTAAGTTGCCCCCTAAACTAAATCCCGCTAGATAGATATCTTTCGCCCCGCGTTCGATCGCCAGCTTAATAATGAAGTCCAAATCATCCGTCGCCCCACTGTGGTAAAACCGCAGATTCTTGTTAGGCTCGCCTGAACAGCTGCGGTAATTCCAGGCCAGCGCATTCATCATCCCCTTCATTTTATTGATTAATCCTGTCACGTATTGTCGATCACTTGATCCTTCCAAACCGTGGGAAACAATTAATAAAGGCCTCTCCGAAAGCTTGCCGCCATACCAGTCAATATCCAAGAAATCCTGATCCGGAGTCTTCACCCGTTCGCGGCGTGGCGTTTCCGAAAGAGTCACTTTCCGAAAAAGGGAGGGATAAATACTTTGTGTATGCCCGTCCGGTAACCAAAGTGGCGGGGTATAATTTTCTAACATTAAATGAAAAAGTCAGGCAATAATTGATTTTCTGGTGTATTCGGATTCACGCGGTATTCAGCAAAATCGGTTACTCCTTCAGCGCGCAATACATCCTCATCAATATAGAAATTTCCTGTAACCGTCTTCGCATCCTTCTGTAAAATCGCCGCAGCCGCATCCGCCATAATACTAGCCTTGCGCCCTAATTGCATCATAGACGCATTACCCACCGCGAATTCGATGGCAGCAGTCGCAATGATCGTCTTAGGCCAAAGCGAATTAAAAGCCACTTTTCCCTTAAATTCAGACGCCATTCCGAGGGTACATAGCGACATCCCAAATTTGGCAATCGAATACGCCACATGATTCTCAAACCAGCGCGCCTCCACATTTAAAGGAGGAGAAAGCGTTAATACCTGAGGGTTTTCTGATTTCAACAAATAAGGTAAACAAGCCTGAGCACACAAATACGTTCCGCGCGTGTTCACTTGATTCATCAAATCGTATTTTTTCATCTCCGTACTCAAAGTGCCCGTGAGTTGAATCGCAGATGCATTGTTAATCAGGATATCAATACCTCCAAAGGTCTCGACAGCTAATTTTACCGCTGCTAAAACCTGATTTTCGTCACGAATGTCTACCATACAGGCCAAAGCCTTTCCGCCAGCCGCCTCAATTTCAGCCGCTGCCGTGTGAATCGTACCTGGCAATTTAGGATGTGGTTCAGAAGTTTTAGCCGCAATAACGATGTTTGCGCCATCTGAAGCTAATTTTTTTGCAATCTCTAATCCAATTCCGCGAGATCCTCCTGTGATAAAGACCGTCTTATTTTTGAAGTGCATATGGTTCCTATTTTTTCTTCATCTAAATTACGATTTTCTTTCAAAGACAGATACATTTTAAACTTTTGCATTGTACTTTTGTTAATTAATAATCACGCTTAAGACAGAAATGATTTTACCTTTTAAA
>CAJCBY010000083.1 GCA_903960725.1 uncultured Cytophagaceae bacterium
CCCCCTTGTGCGGCAATTGAGTGCGCACGGCGAGGAGAATCTTGGAAACAAAATACTTTCACTTTATATCCTAATTCAGCTAGCGAAGCAGCCGCAGAGGCACCAGCTAGGCCGGAACCTACCACGATGATTTCTAAGCTACGTTTGTTGGAAGGGTTAACCAACGAAACACTGGATTTGAATGTTGTCCACTTGTCGGCTAAATTACCTCCAGGGATTTTGGCATCTAATTTTGTCATATCAATCGTATCGCTGAAATATTAATGAATCAAATGGAAATAAAAAGCAATCGGCATCGCTGCAAAAGCTGCAGAGATAACGACAGAGAAGATAGCTCCTATCGTTTTGATCGTAGGGGAGTACTTAGGGTGATTCCAACCGATGGATTGGAACGCACTTTGGAAACCATGTAATAAATGGTAACCTAGCGAAATACAACCTAACACATAAACCACAACGACTACCGGGTTCATGAATACCGCCTGCATCTCTGCATATAAAGTATGGTCTTCTAAACCGTCCGTTAAACGAGAGAAGTACCAAAAATGCTTCAGGTGAAGAATTAAGAATAATAACAATAAAGTTCCTAGAAGGCCCATCGAACGAGAGTACCACTTGCTATTCGCCGCACCATCTACAACCGCATAGGCAACTGGACGCTTCGACTTGTTTTCAAACCAAAGGCGCAGTCCATCTACAATGTGTAATAAGAGTCCAGCGAACAACACAATCTCCATTGTACGGATAACTGGGTTATGAGCCATGAATTCAGCTCCTTCATTGAAGGCCACGCCTCCGTCATTTAAGAAAATCAACGCATTTAAGCTGCAATGAACTAGTAAGAAGCTGATTAAAAATAGGCCGGTGATGGCCATCAGGAGCTTTTTCCCAAGTGATGAATTAAGTGATTTTGCTAACCAAGACATAAATAATTGTATTTGTTAAGAGGAAATTAAAATAAACGAACAGGTTCGATTTTTTTAAGCAACCAAAACTACAATCGAAACGCCGCTCTATCAAATTTAAAACGTAAAAAATCCATTTTTTTTGAAAAAAACGATTTGCCTTCTTAACTTACAGCTAATCAAAAATGTTTTATGCTCTTACGAAGATTAAGCCTTTATTTCTTGTTTCTGTTTGCGCTTAGTTTTGCTGCACAGGCCACCCACCTTAAGGGCGGAGAAATCACCGTGAAACGTATATCGGATAAAACATTAACGTTTGAATTTACGCTGACCACTTTCACCGAAAACAACCGAGCGAACGTGGAGCAGAATGCAGTTAATTTCTGTTTTGGAGATGGATCATCGGTTTTGTCTGCTAAACGATCTACTGGATTTCCGATTAATCTAGGAAACGGTACGATGAAAAATGTCTACAAAATACAATATACCTACCCAGCAGCCTCCTTATTTTACAAAGTTTCCGTAGCTGTGCCTAACCGAAATGATGGCGTACTGAATATCACTCGCTCGGTGGACGTTGCTTTTTATGTGGAAACGATTTTTTCGATTAATGCGGGTCTAGGATTGAATTCTACGCCTGTACTTTTAAATCCTGCGGTCGATTTGACCGCTGTAGTAGGGCAACCCTTTATTCATAATCCGAATGCAGTAGATGCGGAAGGGGATTCTTTGGCCTACCGCTTATCTGTTTCAAGAACTGGAGCAGAAATGACCTGTGACCCAGCAAGCCGCGGATTATTAGCCCCTAATTTTAAGCAACCTAATGAGGTTTCCCCCACCCCATCCTCCTTTACGATTAATGCCAAATCAGGGGATTTAATCTGGAGATCACCCCAAGAGGTGGGTTTATACAACTGCGCTTTTATTATCGAAGAATGGCGAAATGGCGTGAAGATATCGGAGACGGTTCGAGACATGCAGATCGATGTGAAGGATTTAGATAATCGTGGACCTTTATTGACTATTCCCGCAGATGTTTGCGTAGAAGCTGGGACACGAATTAACCAGATAGTCACGGCGGTTGATCAACTATCAAAAACAGGTCGTTTAGATCCAATAACCATCTCTAGTACGGGCAATGTTTATTTGATCGATACATCTTTTGCCGTAAAGCCACCTTATGCCACCTTTACCTCTGCTCAGCGCCAAACTAGTTTGACGGCTACGGGTACGTTTAATTGGCAAACAGATTGTGTGCATATTCGAAAAGAGGATTATGACATATTTTTTAAGGCAGAAGATTTTCCGCCGGTGACAAGTGCGGGTGTAAGCAATCTGGTGGATAGTAAAATTTGGAAGGTGCGTGTTTTAGCTCCGGCTGTCAAAAACCTAACGGCAGGTGCAGGAACGGGAACCACTATTGACTTGCGCTGGTCTGCTTACAGCTGTGCTTTACCGAATGCATCGTTGATTTTGTATCGGAAACAAGGGGCTTGCGATGCAGTCGTGAATGCGAATTGTGCCACAGGAATGACGGCGTCTGGCTACACGGAATTAGCTCGTTTACCTATTACTACTACGACTTACACGGATAATGCGATTGTGAAGAATACCAACTATTCGTATGTGTTAGTTGTAGCTTTCACGAATTCAAAAGGGGCAAATGATTTTAGCCCTATGTCTAATGCACCTTGTTTTTTAATTGCGAGTGCGTCGCCACTGATGACGAATGTATCCGTTTTAAGGACAAGCACCACAGCAGGGGAGAACCTCGTACGCTGGACACGTCCGGTGAAATTAGACACCTTGCAATACAGAGGACCTTATAGTTATCAATTGATGAGGGCAACTGGGACAGGTGCATTTGGGGCGATTGGAGCTCCTATTTCTGCCTCTATTCGCACGGCTGTTAATGATACATCGTATACGGATACCGGTTTGAATACTAGTGCTTTGACCTACCGGTACCGGACAGATTTTTATTATACCTTAAATGGAGTCCGAACCTTATTAGAGTCGCCTACGCCTGCCTCGAATGTACGCTTGAGTACCCAGGTGGCTATTTCGGCGGTTAAATTAGCCTGGACGGCTACTGTACCTTGGACAAATGAAAATAGGATCCATCGGGTATACCGTGAGACGCCTAGAGGGTCAGGTAACTTTAACCGAATCGCTGATGTGCCTGTCACCTCTGCTTCGACCTTTAAATATGTAGATAATGGCGTCGATTCCTATACGGCGGATGGCACCTTTACCATTCCGATGAAGACGGATTCCTCTTATTGCTATTATGTAGAGACCTTGGGTTCTTATGGTGCCGGATTGCCAGCGATGAATTTAATTAACCGATCGCAAGTTGTTTGTGGTATTCCGCAAGTAGACATTTTCCCTTGCCCTCCTTCACTTCAGCTGTTTACGGTGGATTGCGCCGCGTTAGATGCGAAAGCGGATTGTTCTTTCACCAGTTTTACGAACCTGCTTTCTTGGACACCTAATACAACGGGAATTTGCGATCCTGATTTAGTGAGCTATAAGATCTATTATGCCAAAGACCCATCGTCTCCATATACCTTCTTAGCGTCGTCCTCCACCTTGAATTTTTCTCATATACTTCAAAAATCGTACCGCGGTTGCTATTATGTGACTGCCGTGAGTGCTTTAGGAAAGGAAAGTGCACCTAGTAATAGGATTTGTGTGGAAAACTGTGCCTCCTTTAATTTGCCTAATTTATTTAGTCCAAATGGCGATGGTCTGAATGATGTCTTTAAGCCGATGCGTTGTCCTCGTTTTATCAGTTCAGTTGCTATCAAAATTGTTGATCGTAATGGCCAGTTAATCTATCAATACTCAGGTCCGGTGGATGGTTTTGGTTGGAATGGGACGGATTCAAATGGGATTCAGCTGTCTGCTTCAACGTACTTTTATACCTGCGATGTGGTTTTCGATTTATTTGATAAATCCGCACAAAACAAGAGTCTAAAAGGCTGGGTAGAACTAGTTCGCTAAGATGGACGGAATCGTTTTAATTGATGGCGGTTGCCGCTTTTGTCGGTTCTCTTCCAAGCTGCTGAAAAGAATGGTGGTCGGTAATCTTCCAATTATCCCAGAGACCGCCTTTACTGAATTTACCCTCCCAAAAATCGATAGCATCAAATGGGTAGTAGGCACGGACGTCTTTGTAAAATCGGATGCCCTATCTCGTATTTTAGCTTTTTCTCATTGGTATTTTCAACCGCTTCGTTTGGTGTTTTTGTTACCCGCCAGCTTTTTAGATAAAGGCTATGATTGGGTGGCGAAGAATCGATTATTTTGGGGTAAATCCGTGGATGATTGTGCCATTTAGGGCTTTTGGCCTATCTTTGTAATTAAGTATTAATCAAAAACTCTTTATGAAAGCATATATTTTCCCAGGTCAAGGTTCTCAGTTTCCAGGAATGGCAAAGGATCTTTACACGAATTTCTCCGTAGCTAAACAGATTATTGATGAGGCGGATGCCATCTTAGGTTTCTCGTTGTCCTCAGTGATGTTCGAAGGAACGGACGAGGAATTAAAGCAAACGAAAGTGACGCAGCCTGCGATTTATTTGCATTCGATTTTGATCCCCAAATTAGGGAAAGACTTCGCTCCCTC
>CAJCBY010000084.1 GCA_903960725.1 uncultured Cytophagaceae bacterium
AGTCGTCACTACTAATGTTCGCTGATAGTCATATCCACCTATTTGAAAATGGTTACCAAGATTCTGGCAAAAATACATTAGAAATCTACTTGCCATTAATTCATGAATTTTCCATAAGTCGCGCGCTGGTGATTGGTTACGAAGGGGAACCATGGGCATTGGGGAACAACGTCTACATCGCAAATTTAAAAGAAAGTAATTCGTGGATATCTCCCGTAGCTTTTGTGAAGGCATCTGATTTATCTTTAGAAAATCTTGAGTCCCTAGTTGATCAAGGATTTGTCGGGATATCCCTTTATATATCCACTCATGAAGATGTTGGAATATTGCGGGATATTGACGATGAAATTTGGCAATGGTTAGTAGATAATAATTGGATTATTAGTGTTAATTCAAAAGGTGACCTCTGGTTACTCTGGATGGAAGTTCTCAAAAGGAATCCAACTTTGACACTCTTGATTTCACATATTGGCTTAATAACAATTCCAACAAAACCGGCCAGTGAGGATGAAATTGCAATTATTCTAAAAACAATTGCATCGTTGATGAACTTCAGTAACGTTTATCTAAAATTAAGTGGATTTTATGCGCTTGAACCAACAGATCCAGTACATGCTTACCGGCTGCTTGACCCATACATTAGATACGTAGTAGAAAAATTCTCCGTAGATAGATTGATTTGGGGTTCAGATTTTCCTTTATCTTTGAACAAAGTTTCATTTGGGCAAACTTTTGAAAACTTAAATTACATTGAACCACTAAAATTAAAGAATATTTTAGAAAATAACCTCCAAAGATTATTGCGCTAAGAGAGTGAGGAGATAATGGAAAGAGTCTGTTTTCGAATGTTTATCAAATTGGATCGAGTAGATGAGTATGAAGCCGAACACCAGCAAGTCTGGCCAGAAGTCCTCGATGCACTAAGGAAATCTGGCTGGCATAACTATTCGATATTTTTAAATAAGAAAGATGGGTGCTTGATTACGTACTGTGAATTTGATGATTTTAAGAAATCTTTAGATTCAATTGCCCGCGAAGAAATAAGTTTGAAATGGCAAGCGAGAATGGTTGAATATTTCGTTCCAGTTCCGGGATTAAAGCCCGCAGATGCCTTCGATCAATTTGTGGAAGTCTTTCATCTAGCCTAAAAAGGCTATTTTTTAAGGCTCTAAACTGCGATAAACTCACCACAAGAAGAGTCGCCTGGATCACCGCGTTACGAAAGTACCGAGGAAAGTCCGGACTCCGCAGAGCAAGGTGGTGGGTAACGCCCACCCGGGGCAACCCGCGGGATTAGTGCCACAGAAAATAAACCGCCGAGAAATCGGTAAGGGTGAAACGGTGGTGTAAGAGACCACCAGTGCGCGAAGCAATTTGCGTAGCTAGGTAAACCCCACCTGGAGCAAGATCAAACAGATAACGTTCGAGAGCTGCTCGCTCAAGTTATCGGGTAGGTTGCTTGATTCTGTAAGTGATTACAGAACTAGATGGATGGTGATTCTCGACAGAATCCGGCTTATAGGGCGACTCTTCTTTAATTTACTGATTAGTGGCCATTTCCCGTGCGGAGATGGTCACTTTTCTTTTACAGGTTTAAACAAAACCTAAACAAAGTTTGCGATTATTTGTGGGCAAAAACGTGGGCATGTGGGCAAAAACG
>CAJCBY010000085.1 GCA_903960725.1 uncultured Cytophagaceae bacterium
CTACAGGATGTGTTATCGATTACCCTAGCCGAATTTTTCCGACAAGTATTTACACTCGTCGGTGGCGTTGCACTTATTACTTACATCTCCTGGAAGCTGACTTTGTTTATGCTGGCGACTTTCCCAGTATTGGTGATTTCAGCTATAGTATTCGGTAAATTCATTCGGAAGATCTCCAAAAAAGCGCAGGACGAACTCGCAAATACGAACATCATTGTCGAAGAAACATTAACATCAATCCAGGCTGTTAAAGCCTTCACGAACGAAAAATACGAGGTCGATCGTTACACATCGTCTTTGAATAAGGTCTTAGGCGAAGCTTTGAAAGCAGCCACCTTGCGCGGCGGATTTGTTAGTTTCGTGATCTTTGCTTTGTTTGGGGGAATCGTGGGAGTCGTTTGGTACGGTGCCGCTTTAGTGGCCCAAGGTGACTTAATTTTAGCGGATCTCTTAACCTTCATCTTCTACACCGCTTTCATCGGAGGTTCCGTGGGTGGTTTAGGTGATATTTATGCTCAATTACAGAAGACCATCGGTGCTTCAGATCGTATTTTAGAAATCTTAGGGGATCCATCCGAAATTGATTTAACACGTGATTCCTCTGCCTCTACGGTCTCATTCGATCAAATTAAAGTTCAAGACCTCGAGTTCTCCTACCCATCGCGTCCATCAGTACAAATTATTAAAGGCATTAACTTTACCATCGAACCCGGTCAAAAAGTAGCCATCGTAGGCACCTCCGGAACAGGTAAATCAACCTTAGCGCAACTATTTATGCGATTCTACGAACCAAATGCAGGTTCAATCTCTTTAGGAGAACGTCCCATCGCAGACATCGACATTACAGAATGGCGTAAACTGGTGGCCCTAGTACCACAAGAAGTGCTACTTTTCGGAGGAACCATCCGCGAGAATATTGCTTATGGAAAACCAGGAGCCACTCAAGAAGAAATTGAATCTGCCGCTGAATTAGCTTACGCCAAAGAATTCGTAGAATCATTCCCAGAGAAATGGGATACCATGGTAGGTGAACGTGGTGTGAAATTATCAGGTGGCCAAAGACAGCGCATCGCCATCGCCCGCGCCATCCTCAAAAACCCCAAGTTCCTATTACTAGACGAAGCCACTAGCGCCCTCGATTCAGAATCTGAAAAATGGGTACAATCTGCTCTGGAGGAATTAATGAAAAACCGGACTAGTTTAATCATCGCTCACCGTTTATCTACCATTCGTTCCGCTGATTTAATCCTCGTGATGGAGGAAGGTAAGATCGTAGAATCTGGTTCTCACGAAGTATTGATGAAGAAAAAATCAGGGATTTACCAAAATATGGTCAAATTGCAAACAGAACATTTAGGCTAAATGAGCTCTTCGTATTCACTTTCAGATTTTGACCTTCGTTCAACCCCCTGCAGAGTTGATGTATTAGCTACCTTTCAAGCCGTAGATTTTGCGTTAAGCCAAGGGGATATCGAGCAAAAACTAAGCGATCAATACGATCGCGTAACTGTTTACCGCACTTTAAAGACCTTTTTAACGCAAGGCTTACTCCATAAAGTTTTAGACGACAATGGCGGCGTAAAATACGCTCTATGTAAAGAACTCTGCCACCAAGGAGATCACAACCACCAGCACGACCACGTCCATTTCAAATGCAATCAATGTGGCCAAACCACCTGTCTAGAAACAGTTCATATTCCAAGTATCCAATTGCCAACTGGCTTCACGAAGCAAGAGAGCAATTTATTGATTCAGGGGGTGTGTAACAGTTGCCAGTAATCAGTAGACAGTAGTCAGTAGACAGTCGTCCGGAGGGAGGGAGTCCGGAGGCGATAGGCTATAGTCCGAAGGGAGGGAGTCCGGAGGCGATAGGCAAAG
>CAJCBY010000086.1 GCA_903960725.1 uncultured Cytophagaceae bacterium
GTGATTTAGACATACATTCGAATTCAATGGGTAAAATTACGGCTTTTGTTTTACCTTTGGAAATTATTTGGAATCCAATTAAAGACCATGTCAAAAAGAAATACCACGATTATCGCTTTTATCTTACTTGCTATCGCGAGTCGTTTATTGATTTTAGCCGGACCCGGTTGGGCTAACTTCTCACCTATGGCTTCTATGGCCCTTTTTGTAGGTGCTTATTTACACAACCGCAAACAAGCAGTAGCTTGGACTTTACTAGCGGTTTGGGGGTCTAATTTGATCCTTAACAATACCTTATATGATTCCTTTTTCCCAGGTTTCTCCTTAGGAATTGATGGTTATCACATGCTTGCATTCGCCTTAATTGCTTTATTAGGCCAAAATGCGAACGCAAGTGCCTCTCGCTTTATTGGTACAAATGTAGTATCGGCAGTTGGGTTCTTTTTGATTTCTAATTTCAACTCTTGGGTGTCGCCAGACCATACCTACACGAGAGATTTAACAGGTTTGTTAAGCTGCTACGCTGCAGGTATTCCTTTCTTAAAGAATACGATTGCTAGTCAATTCTTATTCTCAGGATTGTTCTTCGGAGCTTTTGAAGTATTGAAAAAACAAGTTCCAGCTTTGCGCTAGACTTTTTAAGACATAAAAAAAGGGTCGGCTTGCTAATGCGAGCCGACCCTTTTTTTATCTACGTATTATTAGTTTTTGTAGACTTTACCGTCCTTCATGACAAAGTTTATCTTCGTCATCAATTTAACATCAGCTACAGGATCACCTGGCACCGCAACAATGTCTGCCGCCTTTCCTACCTCGATGGATCCGATTAGATCACTTTGGCCTAATAATTCTGATGCCGTTACGGTCGCTGATTTAATCGCCTCTAAAACGGGCATTCCCGCTTCATTCATCAAGATGAACTCATAACCGTTTTTTCCATGACCAAAAACACCCGCATCCGTACCAAACGCAATCTTCACACCAGACTTATAGGCTTTTGCAAACGTTCCTTGAATGATTGGTCCAATGGCTGCGGCTTTCTTTGCAACCATTTCTGGGTAATAGTTAGGAATCTTAGATGAATCTGCTGTGGAACGTCCCGCAATCACTGTAGGTACATAATATGTACCCATCTTTTTCATCAATTCCATTACCTCTTCGTCCATGAAAGTTCCGTGTTCAATCGAGGTAACTCCGCCTAAAACTGCACGCTTCATGCCTTCTTTTCCGTGGGCATGAGCCGCTACTTTATATCCGTAGTCTTTCGCTGTTTGAACGATCGCACGTATTTCTTCATCGGTAAATTGGGCTCCTGAACCATCTTTGGCATAACTTAATACACCGCCAGTTGCCGTGATTTTAATTAAATCTGATCCTTCCTTGTAGCGCTGACGCACGGCTTTTGCTGCATCTGCTACACCATTCACCACGCCATCTTCAGGACCTAAATCCTTCTTGAATGTCTCATTAATACCATTCGTGTCATCTGCGTGACCTCCCGTTGTACCGATCGTAATTCCCGCCGTAAAAATACGTGGACCTTCCACTAGGCCTTTATTTATGGCATTGCGAAGACTAATCACGACGTGGGTGCCGCCTAAATCACGCACCGTAGTGAATCCTGCCATCAAATTCCTTTTTGCATACACTAAAGCTTGGTAGGCCACATCCCCTGGATTCTTCACAAAGCGATCCAAATACGCACCCGGATTTGTTTCCGACTCTAAGTGTACGTGTGAATCAATGAGACCCGGCATGACCGTTCTGTCTTTCAAATTGATCACCACATCTCCTTTTGCAGGACTCAAAAAGCCATCTGAAACGGCAATAATTTTCTTTCCTTCGACCACGATGGAACGATTTTTCAAAACCGTCTGTGTTTTAACGTCGATGAGAGAACCACAATGCAAAATGGTTTTTTGAGCAAAACCAGCAAAAGCTAAAAGGCTTAAACCTAGGGTCAATACTTTTTTCATAGTGTAGATTTTAATAGGAGTGAAACATGTTTCCAGAAACTTGGATAGCTTTTATTGACTACCGAAGGGTCCAGTAGGGTAATTTCTTTGTGCATAGCCACCGGCGCAAAGGCCATCGCCATGCGGTGATCATCATAAGTTTCGATGGGGTCAATGGTGGAAACTGCCGCAAAATTTCCTGATACTTCGTACAGGTGATTTGCTTCCTTTTCCACTAAAGTGGCCCCTAATTTCTTTAATTCATTCTGCAAGGCTAACACGCGATCGGTTTCCTTTACTTTTAGCGATTCTAACCCTGTTAAGGTCAAGGGAATATGCTGAACAGCCGCAACGACACAGATGGTTTGAGCTAAATCAGGGCAATCGGTAAAGTCCCAAGCGAGGGATGTTTGCGCTGGGATTTTGGTCAACAAATAACCACGGCCCGTAAAGGTACTTTTCACACCTAAAGGCTCCATAATCTCCTTAATCGCCGAATCCCCTTGCAAGGAATCTTCCTTCAAGCCTAGTAATTCCAAGGAACTATCTTCAAATGGAGACAAGGCAACCATCGAATACCAATAGCTGGCGCCGGACCAATCCGATTCCACTGCAAATGGCTGCAAAGTGTATTTTTGAGCAGGAATCTCAATCGTACCCTTAGACCAATCCACTGATGCCTGAATGCCAAAATGCTTCATCTGAGCCAAAGTCATCTCGATATAAGGTTTCGACCCTAAAGCCCCTGTGATTTGCATTTTCAGTCCATCAGGTAACAAGGGGGCTACCATTAAGAGGGCTGAAATAAACTGTGAACTCACATCCCCACGGATAGAAATCTCGCGATTGCCTTTAAATGAAAAGCCATTCAACTGCATCGGTGGGTATCCCTCTTGATTTAAATACGTAATATCGGCGCCAAGCGCTCGTAATGCATCGACTAATATTCCAATCGGTCGCTCACACATGCGAGGCGTTCCCGTCATCTTTTTTGCAGCACCCGTTACCGCGTAATAGGCAGTCAAAAATCGCATCGTTGTTCCGGCATCCAACACATCTGCCTCCACACCATTCTCGGACAATAAACGAATCATTGTTTGCGTGTCACGCGCTTCGGCCAGATTGGAAAGATTGTCAATCGTTCCGTTTGCCAGCGCATTAATCACTAACGCCCGGTTACTTTCTGACTTGGAAGCGGGCAATGGAATAATCTCCGAAAATGACGATAAACGTGGAAATAAAGTAATTTGACTCAAAACAGGATTGCGATTACCGCAATTTTAAAGTGACTAAAGATAAGACAGCTAGTATGATCCCCACGATCAAGAAACGAATAACGATCTTCGATTCGTGGTAATTTTTCATTTGGAAATGGTGGTGTAACGGCGACATCAAAAAGACCCGTCGCCCCTCTCCATACTTACGCTTTGTATACTTAAAGTAAGCCACCTGGATGATGACTGATAAATTCTCAATTAAAAAGATTCCACATAAAACAGGAATCAACATTTCCTTACGAATCACAATGGCCAATGTCGCAATCACTCCCCCCAGCATTAAACTACCTGTATCGCCCATAAACACCTGGGCAGGATACGCATTGTACCAAAGGAATCCGATACAGGCCCCTACAAAGGCCGCACAAAAGACCGCGAGCTCCCCTGAATTAGGAATAAACATGACATTTAAATACTGTGAAATCACTTTGTTACCAGAAACATAGGCTAAAATAGCTAAGGCTATACCAATAATTACCGAGGTGCCTGCCGCTAAACCATCGATACCATCGGTAATATTCGCCCCATTTGAAACAGCCGTAATAATGAAAATAACGACTAAAACATACACGATCCAAACGTATTCATCCGGAATGAAACTAGGCAATAACATATTGTAGTCAAACTGATTGTCCTTCATAAAAGGAACCGTAGTCACGAGTGATTTATGATCCACAAAAGTCCCGTCAGTCGAAAATTCACGTACTTTAATGTGCTGGTTGAAATACATGGTTAAACCCACGATGATGCCTAAACCTATTTGGCCTATAATCTTAAATTTACCCGACAAACCATCCTTGTTCTTCTTGAATACTTTGATATAATCATCCGTAAAGCCTACCGCACCCA
>CAJCBY010000087.1 GCA_903960725.1 uncultured Cytophagaceae bacterium
CACAATGGATTGGATTGGAGTGATTATGGAAAACCTAATTTAGCTCAAAAGAGGACACATTTTCACTTTTTAGGTAAAGCAGCATGGCGCGTTAAAAATGTACAAGGGGCTATCGATACTATATTACAAAGCCCCCATGAACGGCTTGCCGTACTAGGTGGCACAAGATTAAATCTAAAAATGGGTTTCCGGATGACTTGGAGCTCTCGTATTCAGTTTTATGGAATTGTGGGAGGACAACAAAAGCTCGAATTGCTTTCCTTATCTAAAGGTTTGGTATTTCCCGTTCGGTGGCATGAACCCTTTGGACTAGCTATTACCGAAAGCCTTTATTTTGGCTGTCCAGTATTTGCTACTCCCTATGGCTCTTTACCTGAATTAATTACACCTGAATTCGGATTTTTAAGTGACCAACAAGAGGAAATGACTGAGGCTATTTCACACGCATCAGACTATAACAAACAAGATTGCCATTCCTATGCACGAGATGTATTTGATGCGTTAAGTATGGCTAAAAAATACCTAAAAGCTTACGAAAGCGTATTAAATGGAGAATGCTTAAATACACAAGAGCCTCAGCTTTTGGATAAACAAACTCCTAAATTTTTACCCTGGAATAAATAAAGCCTGTGATTTAAGTCACAAGCTTTATCATTTAATCGATCTAATTTACCCTAGTATTTTAAATAAGCCCAACCGGCTTCTTGCTTGAGGACAACCTCAGCTACCCCAGAAGGGACCGTTCCGGCTTGCATTAAAATGGTTGTGCGATCAATTTTACGCTCGCGAATGGTATTTTCACACGCTTTGAACAAAACTCCTGTTGCAGCTAATTCTGCGATTTTAGCTTTCTGAGTTGTTTTACCATCGATTAAAATACTTATACCAGAACCGTGAGCCACAAGTTCGATTTGCGTATTAGGCCCTAATGCAGTTTGAAGATTAGAGATATTCTTCAATGCTCCGTGCCAAACTAACGTGTCAGATGAATTTAATTGAAGAACTACTTTGTGTGATTGAGCATTTGCCGCAAAGGAAAACAAAGCCACAAATAAGGTTAACAATAGGATTTTTTTCATAGTTATAATTTTTTACTAAACTACAAATTTTACAAATGAAAGCAATGTGGAATGAGCGTTATCAAGCGGAAGAATACCAATATGGAATAAATCCAAATGATTTTATGAAACAGCAAATCACACCCCTACCTGCGGGCCGCATTTTATTTCCTGGTGCTGGAGAGGGACGAGATGCCGTTTTTGCTGCCAAAAAAGGCTGGGAAGTCCACGCTTTTGACCTAAGTGAAAAAGGAAAAGCAAAGGCGGAAAAATTAGCCTCAGCTGAAAAAACACGAATTCACTATAAAGTGGCAGACGCAACGCTGGTAAAATTCCCTTTGGAATCATTTGACGTGATTGCCTTAACCTATTTTCATCTGCCTTTAGAGACAAGATTAGCCTTCTATAAGCTATGTATATCATGGTTAAAACCAGGCGGCCTGATTTTATTAGAGGGTTTCAATCAGCGTCAACTCGGATTAAGTTCTGGTGGCCCTAAAAATTTGGAATGGCTATTTTCTTCTGAAACCATTGCTACCGAATTCCCTAGCCTTAAGATTCTTCTAAACGAGGAGAAACAACGCACCTTAGACGAAGGCCCACTACATCAAGGTTTAGCAGAGGTATTACAATTTATAGGTCAAAAATAGATAGCGGACAAATGTCACGATTATGCTTAATCCAGTGAACTATATTTGCCTTTATAAACACAGAAATTATGTTAGCATTACTAAAGAATTTATTTGGCTTTGGCCCTAAAGTAGACTTCAAAGCACTTTTAGCAGACGGCGCAACACTTGTAGACGTTCGTACTCCTGCTGAATTTAGAGATGGGCACATCAAAGGTGCCATCAATTTACCTTTGCAAACTTTAGGTTCTAATATGAATAAATTAAAGAAAGATCAGGTTATCATTACTTGTTGCCGCTCAGGAAGCCGCAGTGGGATGGCTCGCCGCCAACTTCAAGCTGCAGGTTACACTCAGGTGTACAATGGTGGAGCGTGGAGCAGCTTGAGATAAGAGATTATAGAGTAGAGAGAGGAGATATGGTGAATGGTAAATGGTTAATGGTAAATGATAAATTTTTTACTCTCTTATCTCTACTCTATTATCTATATTTCCCTTCGGACTATTGACTATATCGCGTGGCGATGACTAAGACGAAGTCGACTAAGTCCGAAGGACGACTAAACGACATAGTCGTGACCAAATCACGAAGTGATGACTAAATCACGAAGTGATGACTTAGTCGCTCAGCGACTGATTACTGACTACTAGAAACTAACAAATAATGAGCAAATTCGCAGACCTTTTAAAATCGCCAGAACCCGTTTTAGTTGATTTTTCAGCTGAATGGTGTGGCCCATGCAAGCAATTGAAGCCTATTTTAGAACAATTGAAGTCTAAAATTGGAGAATCTGCCAAAATCATTAAAATCGATGTCGACAAGAATCGTACCTTAGCAGATAAATTCCAAATCCGTTCTGTACCCACCTTGATACTTTTTAAGGATGGTAAGTCGGTTTGGCGTCAATCGGGAGTAATTCCTGCGAGTACTTTGGAAGGAATCATTAAACAACATTCAAAATGAGAAACGTTTTATATTCATTTTTAGTCATTGGACTATTATTTTCATGTGGGCCAAAAGAAGGGCAACAAGATTTAATTGCATCCGAATTCCAAACAGCAATGTCAGCAGAATCTGATGCACAAATTTTGGACGTCAGAACCATCGATGAATTCCAAAATGGACACATTGAAGGAGCCATCAATGCAGACGTAAACTCTGCTGCTTTTCAACAAATTGCGTCTGATTTAAACAAGGACAAAACCGTTTTCGTCTATTGTCTTTCTGGTGCAAGATCAGCTTCAGCAGCAGGAATGCTGAAAGAAATGGGGTTCAAATCCATCGTTAATTTAACTGGAGGTATGCTAGCATGGCGATCTGCTAATCTCCCTGTCGCTACTGGAGAAGCAAAACCTGCACTCTCTGCCGGTCTAACTGAGGCTACTTTTGCCGAAAAAATAAAAGGTAAACCGATGGTCATCATTGATTACAATGCTACTTGGTGCGGCCCCTGCAAAAAATTAAGCCCTATTTTGAAGGAATGGGTAAAAGCCCAAAACGGAAAAGTCGAGCTTATCGAAATCGACGTAGACGAAAACCAAGAACTAGCGAAAGCAAAAAATATCGAATCTATCCCCTATTTAGAAATGTACAAGAACGGTGTAAAGACTTGGACAAGTTTAGGATTGATTGGGAAAGAGGAATTAGACAAGTCATTGGGCAGTGGACAGTAGTCAGTAGACAGTGTAAAGTCCGGAGGGAAAGAGTCCGGAGTAGAGATTATAGAGTAGAGAGTAGAGATTATAGAGCATAGAGTAAACATTTACCATTCACCACTTACCATTTACCATCTTTTTGCTTGCTATTTTAGTTGTTAAGGTTGATTCTTTTTTGAAAATTATTGCGCAGCACAATTTTGAAAAAGAATCAACATTAACACATCATTCTCCACTTAATTATCCCCGCCGAACCTAGTGTTAGCAAACCAATCACCGCAACACTCACCTCCAGTTCGAAATAGTCCGCTAAAACTCCCGTCAAAATAGCTCCAAAGGCATAGCCTAAATCACGCCAAAGTCGAAAGGTACCTAAACTTGCGGCTCGATCAGCTGGGTGTGTATTTTCAGCGATGGACGCTAAAAAAGTCGGATAGACAATCGCTGTCCCTATTCCAATCACAAAAGATAGGATGGCAAAAGCAGCGAATGTTTGAGCCCAAATAAGGCCTAAAATGGCAAAGGCTTGAAGAATCATCCCGATAAACAAGAGATCTTTTTGGCAAAATATATCTGACAATCGTCCCGTGCCTAATTGCGCTAGGCCCCAAACAAGGGGATAAATAGCAGTAATGATTCCTATTTGGCCTAAATCAAAACCCTTACTTGCTAAAAGTAGCGGAAACAATCCCCAAATCATCCCATCATTTAGATTGTTTACGAGTCCTGCCTGTGAGATGGAGCTCAAATTCCGATGCCATAAAGAAGTGTCCCAAAAGGGATTTTTAAGCAAAGAAAGGGAACTTTCTTGGGCCGCCTTTTGGACAAATGACCTAGTATCTTTCACCCAAATCCAAGAAATCAACAAACCTAAAAACACAAATAGAATCCCTACATAAAAGGGATAAGGCCTAATTCCATAGTTATTCGCAATCCAAGCAGTTAATAGAGCC
>CAJCBY010000088.1 GCA_903960725.1 uncultured Cytophagaceae bacterium
GCCCACGTCTTGCCATGAATTATCAAGGGAATAAATGGAATATGCTACCTCCTCGTAAGGATGGGCGGCAGACTTTAACGCGCTCATGATGCTCGATTCTAAATGAGCTGGGAATATCATCTCCACTTTTACTTCATTTACCTCGGATAAAACATTCGCTGATCCCGTATGCGGATTCGCCTCTGCAGATGGCTGAAAGCGTCCTAAACCTTCCTGAGTGAAACTGCAAGAAGAATATTCGCCTATATTTCCCGCCCCAGCCGCATGCAATGCCTCTCGTAAGGCTTGCTCATGCGAGGCAGGCACATAATATTGCAAAGCCTTTAAAGCGTCGCGCATCGGTTTTAAGACCTGACCTGTAATGCCTAATTTTTCGGCCAGTTGGTAGCTGACACCCTTTGGCGCATGGTCTAAATTGGTATGACAGCTATATATACAAACATTATTTTGAATGGCCTTTATGACCGTTCTTTCGACATAGTTTGCCCCCGTGATTCGTTTTAAACCGGAGAATACGATGGGATGATGCGAAATGATCAGGTTACAGCCCTTTTTAATGGCTTCCTCCACGACCTCCTCTGTGCAATCTAGGCTGATCAATACACCTTTTGCTTCCGCTGAGCTATCGCCTACTAGTAACCCTGAATTATCGTAGGATTCTTGCCAGGCTAAGGGTGCCCAAGCTTCCATCTGCTGACAAATTTCTCTTATTTGCATGCTTATACGTTCATTTTGACTGCAATTTAGGAAATCTAATGGTATATTTAACCTTTCAAATTTATCCTGCCTCATGCGAATTAGACCAGCTACCCTCATTATTGAAAATAATCATGTGCTTTTCCTGCGCTATGATTACGAGGGAGGTAGTAAGTTTGCCTTGCCTGGGGGAAATGTAGATTCAGGTGAAACATTTCCGGTAACCATTGCCCGTGAATGTGAGGAGGAGTTAGGTATTGAGGTAGAAGTGGGAGAAATGATAGCGGTGGGTCAGGTACACGCTACCACCGATTTCGACGCTTGCTTGCATGTAATTTTTGAAGGAGATATCCTGGGAGGCATTCCAGCTTTACAACCGGGTGAAACAACGGCAAACGATTTAGTCTGGGTTCCAGTCGATAAAATTGCTGAACTAAATATCTATCCAGCACTAAATGATGCGATCCTTGATTTCGTCCACACGGGAAAGAAGGGACAATACGCGGGGACGCTTAAGCAGATTTGGCTTTAATCTGATTTCCCACCAATAGGCCAATCATTCCGGCCGCTAATCCGATCCACACTGCAGGAATTTCTGAGGGGCTGATGAAGTGATAATACCCCCAAAATACCAATCCCAATACCATGCTCAAATGACTTCCCCAAGGAGTTGTACGTTTCCACCACAGTCCCGCATTGAGCGGAATAAACAGAGAAACAAGGCTAAAGGCGGAGGCTTCACCTACGAGTTCGAAGATGTTTTGGCGTTCGATAGCCATAATAATACAGGCCAAAGTCACTAACACCACCGAAATTCGGATAAATAATAACACGATTTTATCAGAGGGTCTGCGCATCAAAGGTTTCAATATATTCTCCCCTAATACCGACGCCGGCGCAAGAATCGCCCCGGATGTGGTACTTAACAAGGCGGAAAGCAGCGCCCCTAAAAACAAGACCTGCATGGCTCGCGGTGTGAACTTCATGACTAACGTGGGGATTAATAAATCATCCTCTGCGAGCAAAGAAGGATACAATCGAACGCCAATGAACGCAATAAACAACGGCAACATGGCTATCGTTAAATACATCGCACCTGCCGCAATACTTGCTTTAGCAGCGATTTTTTCATTTTTCGCAGACATCACGCGCTGAAAAATATCTTGCTGTGGAATAGACCCAAAACCAATGGTGATCCAAGCGGCCCCATAAACCAACCAATCTTTCCAGGTATTTTCAACGGGTATGGCCCGGAAGAAATTTTTGGGTTGCGAGGAGACGAGTTGGTTGAAATCTGGGACTTTGGCCCACAATAAATAGGCTAAAATAAGAAGCCCCACGATTAAGATGATATTATGGAAAAAGTCTGTCACGGAGATCGACCACATGCCGCCTAACAGTGTGTAAGCCATCACTAAAAGGGCTCCTATGATGATTCCTACCTCGATGGA
>CAJCBY010000089.1 GCA_903960725.1 uncultured Cytophagaceae bacterium
CTTTAGCATACACATGCAACAAGGCATCGCCCCAAGGCACTTGAAACGCAGCGGTATTCAATGGAGCGGGTTTACTAATGGTGTTCACATTGTCTACTTCTTTCATTCCATGGTCAGAGACAAAAATGAAATTAATGGGTAACCCCAGAGGGGCAACCGCAGCCTCTAAATCAGCAATCGCTTGATCAACAAATTGAACCGATTGTTTAACGCGCGGATCTTCAGGGCCAAACTCATGTGCGTCGTGATCTACTTCAGGGAAATAGAACGTGATTAGATGCGGACGCTTGTCTGCGGGTAAGGAAAGCCATTGCTTAACTTGTGCAATTCGTGTTTTGATATCAATGACCTCGTTGTACACATAATAATATGAAGGGTAGATGTCTTGAATATTCGCTTCGGATGCTACCCAGTAAAAACTAGCGGCCATCATCTGCTGCTTTTCTGCTAATACCCAAAGCGGTGTGCCGCCATACCATTTTCCCTCGCCCACCATTTTCTTATTGGACATGCGGTATTCTTGACCTGAAGCAACGTCTAGATAGGTATTATCTACTAAGCCATGGTGTGCAGGGTACAAGCCTGTTGCGATGGAATAGTGGTTTGGGAAAGTTAAGGTGGGGTAGGAGGCTTGCAAGTAGCTTGCCTTTACGCCACTTGCCTCTTTAGATTGAAGGAATTTTGCGTCGTATTTATGGGAGAAATCGGAACGGAATCCGTCTGCCGAAATCAAGATGACATAAGGCTTTTCTTGTTGAATTTTTGCGTTAGATCTACCCGCAATGATGTGTTGGGTGGTATCTTGAGCCCAGCTTGAAAAACTGAAAATCAACAACAAAGCGATTATTCTCATGGCTTCTTTTTCCAAAATTTACCACCTGACTTTCCGCCACCTTTAAAGCCTCCAGATTTACCCTTAAACCCGAAAGAGCTTTTTTGAGCCGCTGGATTGTATTCTGGTGTCTCTCCAAATTCCGCAGGAACAGCAGCTTTAGTTACTTCTTTTTCTAACAGATCCTCAATCGTTTTAAACTTACGTTGTTCGGATTCCGTAATAAAGGTATAGGCTGTTCCTTTTGTCTGCGCACGGGCGGTACGACCGATGCGGTGAATATAATCCTCCCCGTCATTAGGCACGTCATAATTAATGACTAACTCGATTTCATCGATATCGATACCTCGACTTAAGATGTCTGTCGCTACTAAAATCTTTGTATTCTTGTTTCTAAAATCTTGCAAAACCTGCTCACGTACCTCTTGCTCTAGATCCGAGTGAATTTCTTCTACCGAGAATCGCGCACGCTTTAAATCCGAGGTAAGGGATTTGACATTTTGCTTTTTGGAACAGAAAACAATCACACGTGTATAATCCTGCAACTTCAATAGGTGCTTAACCAATGGACTTTTTTGCTTCTCGTAAACCACAAAAGCCTCTTGAACGATTTGTTCAGGGGGTTTCGAAACGGCGATATTGATTTCGACTGGATTTTGTAAAAGTTTTTGTGCCAACGTCTTCATCTTAGGCGCAAACGTCGCAGAGAACAAAAGATTTTGACGTTTTTCTGGAAGGTACGATATGATCTTCATGAGATCATCCGAGAATCCCATGTCCAGCATACGATCTGCTTCGTCTAATACTAAAAAACTACAGTGCTTAAGATTCACATAACCCATATTCAAGTGGGCAATCATACGACCCGGGGTACAAACCACGATATCCACACCGCTTGTTAACGCGGTTTTCTCTGTTGTAAATGAATTTCCATCCCCTCCACCATAAATGGCAATCGAGCTCACATTGGTAAAATAACCTAAGCCTTCCATGTTTCCGGCGATTTGAATCGCTAGTTCACGGGTAGGAACAATGATGATCGCATTAATATGGTCCTCCGGGTGAGGCTCGGTGATTAACTTGTGGATGATGGGCAAAAGGAAGGCGGCGGTTTTGCCGGTTCCTGTTTGCGCTGAGGCTAAAATGTCGCGGCCTGCTAAAATGGGTTGGATAACTTGGGATTGAACCGGTGTTGCGGTTTTGTATCCCATGGAGCTGATACCGTCTAAAATTTGTGGGCTGAGCCCGAGTTCTTCAAATGTCAAAGTATGTGTGTTTATTTTACCTTCTTAAAGGTGGACAATCAATGCTTCGATCTAAATGGAAGATTAACTGAAATTGAGTAACAAAGTAGTGATCGACTAAGTTCGTCGCGAATTCAGACGGGACCAATAATCGAGTTGTGAATTCTGTAGTAGGGGGTTGATTTTTAGGAGCAGCAAATAGATTAGCCACTTGAGTTCGTAGACTTGCTTCAAACCCAAAATCCATGAAATCGTTTAATCGATAGCGGAATCCTACACCCACTGGAATCGAAAAGGCAATAGAAGGAATAGTTTCATTGAAATTCCGAATAGGGTTTGTGGGATAATCTGTAGCGATGATGTCTGCATACCTTCTCCAAGAGGCACCAGGGATTCCGGCACCGCCGATTGAATCTAATTGATAAAGTTCTGGATTCGTTGAAATCAAAGCAATAC
>CAJCBY010000090.1 GCA_903960725.1 uncultured Cytophagaceae bacterium
AAGTACTTTGTTACAGATTATGGGCTTACTAATGAAAGTAGACTCCGGACAGATATACTTAGATGGGATTAGTTATGACTCATTAACCGAAAAAGATAAATCTACTTTTCGAAATCAGAAACTTGGTTTTGTATTTCAATTTCATAATCTATTAGGTGAATTTTCCTGCGAAGAGAACATCAAGTTTCCCTTGTATATAAAAGGAACGAAGCTAAGTGAAGATGATGTGGCATTGTTTGAGAAAATTGTACAAACCTTAGGTATAGAACCTATTTTGAATAAATTACCCTCGCAAATATCTGGTGGAGAACAACAGCGCGTCGCTGTAGCTAGAGCGTTAATTAATCGCCCTACCCTTTTATTAGCCGATGAACCCACTGGAAATTTAGATAATAAAAATGCTGAAACACTTTATGCGTTGTTTGTTGAGTTAAAAGCGGTTTGGCAGCAACGAATAATTATGGTTACTCATAATGAGAAACTAACCTCACATTCAGATCAAGTTATTTATCTAAATTCCGGTCGAATCGAATAGAATTACTGCCAAAATGTCATAAATTTGCAATCTATATTTCATTGATTGTAAAATGCACGATTTAAAAGTACTGACAAAGGAAGAGAAAGACGGATTAGATGTTCCTAGAATTTCGGAAGATCAGGTGGTGGAGAACACTTTTCTAAAAAAGGTCTATATAGAAAGCTATGGCTGTCAAATGAATTTTGCAGATTCTGAAGTTGTCACTTCTATCCTACAGGAAAACGGTTATGTTACTACGTCTAACGTAAAAGATGCTCACACTATTTTATTAAATACGTGTGCAATTCGTGAGAATGCAGAGCACAAAATCCGTCACCGATTACAGGTATTTACGCATTTAAAGGCGAAGAATCCAGCATTAACAGTAGGAATTCTTGGTTGCATGGCTGAACGCTTGAAGACCAAGTTGATCGATGAAGAAAAGATTGTTGATTTAGTAGCTGGTCCTGATGCTTACCGTGATTTACCCGCCTTATTAGAGGAAGTTTCAGATGGCCAAAAAGCGATAAATGTTTTTCTATCTCGCGAAGAAACATACGGTAATATTGAGCCAGTTCGCTTAAATTCGAACGGAGTAACTGCCATGGTTAGCATTATGCGTGGTTGTGATAACATGTGTACCTTCTGCGTTGTTCCTTACACAAGAGGACGCGAAAGATCACGCGATCTACCATCTATTATTGCAGAGTGCACAAAATTAGTAGAACAAGGCTACCGCGAAGTTACCTTATTAGGTCAAAATGTAGATTCCTACAAATGGACCTCTGAAGAAGGCAAACTGGTTAATTTTGCCCAATTATTAGAAGCTGTAGCCCTAGTTAATCCACTTCTTCGTGTTCGGTTCTCTACTTCCCATCCTAAAGATATTACAGATGAGGTTTTGTATACGATGAAGAAATACGATAACATCTGTAAGAATATTCACCTGCCGGCTCAAAGTGGTAGTAACCGAATTTTAGAATTAATGAAACGTTCTTATACTCGCGAATGGTATTTAGAAAGAATTAAGTCTATTAGAGCCATTTTAGGAGAAGAATGCGGTGTATCACAAGATATGATTGCCGGTTTTTGTTCAGAGACCGAGGAAGATCACCAAGATACTTTATCCTTATTAGTTGAAGTAGAATATGACTTTGGCTATATGTTCGCCTATTCAGAACGTCCAGGAACACCCGCCGAGAAAAAGTTAACTGACGATGTTCCGGAAGATGTGAAGATGCGTCGCCTTCAAGAAATTATTGATTTACAACGCATTCATTCAGCTAAACGCAATGAAATGTGGGTAGGTAGAAGGGTGCAAGTTTTAGTAGAAGGAGATTCCAAGAAGTCGAAACTTCATCATTTTGGTAAAATAGATTCAAATAAAGTAGTCGTATTCCCGAAAGGAAACGAAGTTAAAGGAGATTATGTTTTTGTAAATGTAACTCATTGTACATCAGGAACTTTATTAGGTGAATTATGTTAGATAACAATCATCTTGCTAGTATAAAAGCACGTTTTGGGATTATTGGAAATGCTCCTGCCCTCTTGCGTGCCATCTCGGTAGCCGAGCAGGTTGCTGCTACAGATATGACCGTTTTAATTACCGGTGAAAGTGGTTCAGGAAAAGAATCTTTTTCTAAAATCATTCATTCACTTTCTAAACGCAAACACGGTGCCTTTATCGCGGTGAACTGCGGAGCTATTCCTGAAGGAACTATTGATTCTGAATTATTTGGTCATGAAAAAGGTTCATTTACGGGTGCCATTGAGGCGCGTAAAGGGTATTTCGAAGTAACAGATGGAGGAACCATTTTTCTAGATGAAATTGCCGAAATGCCCTTAGGCACACAAGCTCGATTATTGCGTGTACTTGAAAACGGTGAATTTTACCGGGTAGGTTCTTCTAAAGTGCAGAAAACAAATGCTCGGGTTGTAGCTGCCACTAATTTGAACTTACAACAAGCCATAGAAAAAGGGAAGTTCAGAGAAGATTTGTATTATCGATTAAGTACCGTCCCTATCTATGTACCCCCTTTACGCGAGCGTGGCGATGATATTGAGTTGTTATTTAGAAAGTTTACTACTGATTTTTCTGAGTCACATCGGGTAAAACCGATCATGCTGACAAAAGAAGCGAAAGACTTACTTCAAAAACAGCGTTTCCCAGGCAATATTCGTCAATTAAAAAATTTAGCAGAACAAATTTCTGTGTTGGAATTAGGCGATCGAATTATTGATGAGCTTCAATTACAGTATTATTTGGACTTCAATGAGCCCAAACTAGGCAATTCAGTAGTAAAGACAGATACTTTTTCAGGTCCTGAGGGTATGAATGAACGTGAAATATTATACAAGATTCTATTCGATCTAAAGCGAGATGTTACCGAACTGAAAAAGATATTGTTAAAAGTGGTAGAATCAGATCAGTCCAAGGCCTATGAGATACTTCATGATAATATGGCCATTTTTGAAGATGTCAGAAATCATACAGAGTTAAACAATCTTTCTACTGGATTATCACTTCCTATTCATGAGCAAGAAGAAACAAAGTTTACCGAAGAACCGATAGATTCTTCATTTGAAGAGATTATTCTACCTGCTAATGATGTTACCTTGTCTTTGGAAAAACAGGAAAAAGAAATTATTATTCGTGCGCTGAAGAAAAATAAGAATAAACGTAAATACGCTGCAAAAGATCTTGGAATATCAGAGCGTACATTATACCGTAAAATCAAACAATATGATTTGGAAGAAATGGAGTAATTTTTTTGTTATTATTGCAACAATCATTGGCTTATCCTCATGCTACAGTTTCAAAGGAGCTAGCTTAGATGCTAATTTAAAGACAATTGAAATTAGTAATATACGAATGGAAACAGCTGGAGGTCCGGCAAATTTAAGTTTAGACTTAAATGAAAAATTAAAAGAATATTTCCAACGTAATACGGCCCTTAAAATCACAAATAAGAATCCAGATTTATTGTTGGAAGGAAGAATAGTGGGTTATGAATTAACACCTCAGGCTCCTACAGGAGATGATAAAGCTGGCCTTAACCGGCTTACCTTACGAGTGGAATTTAAACTAACGAATCGTTTAGATGAGGAGAAAAATTTCGAGCAGGAATTCTCATTCTACCAAGATTTCCCACAAAGTCAAACCCTGTCACAAGTAGAAAAGGCGTTGATCCCTAAGTTAGTAGACCAAATTATATTAGATTTGTTTAACAAAATTGCAGGGGACTGGTAGAATCGATATGTCAAAAGCACAGAAACTTTGGTTCTTATTAAATAAGATAGATCGTTCAGATCAGCAGGAACTGAATCAGGATAAGATACTTTACCCTTATTTCTATTTGCTCCATTGGAATGAGCGGTTTTCCTTATTAAAGCAACAAAAAATTGCCTTGCAATCAGCTCAACGCAGACAGTATTTCCACTCTATTTATGATATATCGGACGAAGTAACTGAACTAATCGAAACGATACCTGCTGAAGAGATTAAGGCTTTACAAGATTCGCTAATTGATCAATTCATTTTAAATCAACCTACACTTTCTCGGCCTAAAAAGACGGATTTAGATGATTCTATCCAAACAGATTTATCTGAGGTAGAATTAAGTTTACCCGTTTCAGAAACAGTGGCTATCCTACTTGCAAAACAAGGTAAATATTTACAAGCGATCGAATTATATGAGAAGTTAAGTTTGATAAAACCTGAAAAAAGGGTTTACTTTGCATCTCGAATTTTAGAATTACAAAATATATTAACAGAATAACTATGTTTACTTTATTGATTTCATTGATTGTTATTTTCTCAGCACTACTAATTGTGCTTATTTTAGTACAAAATCCCAAAGGTGGTGGCATTAGTGGTGAGTTTTCGTCCTCTGGTGCAACTCAAATGTTTGGTGTTCAAAAAACAGGGGACTTAGTGGAGCAATTAACTTGGGGTTTTTCTGTTGCTATATTAGTGTTAGTATTAGTTTCTAATTTTACTATTGCTGGAACGAAAGAGACGTCAACATCAGTTAATGTGGAAAAAGCGGCTTCAAAAGCAGTACCCGTTGCGCCTGCATCAGCTCCTGCAACTACCCCTGCTCCTGCAGTGCCGAAACAGTAGTATTACTGACTATAGCTTACTTATACTGCCAAAATTTCAGCAATGGATTTTGGCATTATTATTGTATATGACTTTGTACCATGTTCGCATGGAAGTATAATCTCTAATTTAAAATTAAATTTATAACACATGTCAAATTTAAGTATTAAGCCCTTAGCGGATCGGGTTGTTGTAGAACCAGCTCAAGCTGAAGAAAAAACAGCATTTGGTATTATTATTCCTGACACAGCGAAAGAGAAACCACAAAAAGGAACAATCGTAGCGGTAGGAAATGGAAAGAAAGACGAGCCTATTACTGTTAAAGTAGGTGATTCTGTATTGTATGGTAAATACTCAGGTACAGAAATCACTATAGACGGTAAAGATTACCTAATCATGCGTGAGTCTGACATTTTTGCAGTTTTATAATTTTAACACAACATTAATTACAAAATAATATGGCAAAGGAACTATTTTTCGACAGCGAAGCGCGCGAAAAAATGAAGAGAGGGGTTGATACCCTTGCAAACGCAGTTAAAGTAACGTTAGGACCTAAAGGTCGTAATGTTATTATTGATAAAAAATTTGGCTCCCCATCGATTACAAAGGATGGTGTATCTGTAGCGAAAGAAATTGAATTAGAGGACGCTGTGGAAAACATGGGTGCTCAATTAGTAAAAGAAGTAGCGTCTAAAACAGCTGATCAAGCAGGTGATGGTACTACAACGGCTACCGTTCTAGCTCAATCAATCTATACAATCGGTTCTAAAAACGTTGCTGCTGGTGCAAATCCAATGGATTTAAAGCGCGGTATCGAGAAAGCGGTAGACGCTATCGTTTCAGATTTGAAAAAACAATCTCGTGCGATTACTACTTCAAAAGAAATCGCTCAGGTAGCTACAATCTCTGCAAACAATGACTCAGAAATCGGTACAATGATTTCTTCAGCGATGGAGAAAGTGGGTCGTGAAGGTGTTATTACGGTAGAAGAAGCTCGTGGTACGGAAACAGAGGTAAAAACGGTAGAAGGTATGCAATTCGACCGTGGATATTTATCTGCCTACTTCGTTACCAATACAGACAAAATGGAGGTTGAATTAGAAAAGCCATTCATTTTGATCTCTGAGAAAAAAGTTTCTTCAATGAAGGAATTACTTCCAGTATTAGAAGCAGTAGCTCAAACAGGTCGTCCCCTATTGATCATCTCTGAAGATGTAGATGGAGAAGCTTTAGCTACTTTGGTAGTAAATAAAATGCGCGGTGCATTGAAAGTGGCTGCTGTAAAAGCTCCAGGTTTCGGTGATCGTCGTAAAGCAATGCTAGAAGATATCGCTATCTTAACTGGTGGAACGGTTATCGCTGAAGAGCGTGGATTCAAATTAGAAAATGCAACAATCGAATATTTAGGTCAGGCAGAAAAAGTAATCATTGACAAAGACAATACGACTATTGTAAATGGTGCTGGATCGAAAGACAATATCGAAAATCGCGTTAACCAGATCAAAGCTCAGATCGAGAATACTACGTCTGATTACGATCGTGAGAAATTACAAGAGCGTTTAGCTAAATTATCAGGTGGTGTGGCTATTCTTTACATCGGTGCTGCTACGGAAGTGGAGATGAAAGAGAAGAAAGACCGCGTTGATGATGCTTTGCACGCAACACGCGCTGCTGTAGAAGAAGGTATCGTAGCTGGTGGTGGTGTCGCACTTATTCGCGCTATCCAATCATTAGATAAATTAAAAGGTGAGAATGAAGATCAATTAACAGGGATCAACATTATTCGTCAAGCTGTAGAATCACCATTACGTACAATCGTTGCAAATGCAGGTGGTGAGGGTTCTGTAGTTATCAATGCAGTTAAGGCAGGAAAAGATGATTTCGGTTACAATGCACGCGAAGATAAATATGAAAATATGATTGCCGCGGGTATTATTGACCCTACTAAGGTTACACGTTTAGCTTTGGAAAATGCAGCATCTATCGCAGGCTTGTTGTTAACAACAGAATGTGTGATAGCTGACAAACCAGCAAGTGAACCAGCTCACGGACATGGCCAAGGTGGCGGTGGAATGGGTGGAATGATGTAATTTTAATTAGATTAATCCTTGAAAACTCCCCATATTTGGGGAGTTTTTTTTTGAATTATAGCTTATGAAAAGAATTGCCATTGACATGGATGATGTTTTAGCTAAAACAACTCATGTAATTATTGATCGCATCAATGATAAGGTTAACAAAAATTTTACCTACGAAGAATTATTAAATGGTGGCAAAGAATACAAAGAAGAATTTTATGCTCATTATTTAGCAAATAACTCCTTTTTGTGGGAACCTGGATTCTTTGAACACATACCCGTGAATGAAGATGCAGTGGAGGTGGTAAAAAAATTATCGGAACAATATGAGATATTTATTGTGTCAGCTGCTACCGAATTTCCCAATTCGCTAAAAGAAAAACTAACCTGGATGGAAATGCATTTGCCATTTATTACCTGGAAACACATTGTTTTTTGTGGACACAAATACATGATTCAAGCGGATTATTTAATTGACGATCACGAAAAGAATTTGCATACTTTTACCGGTACTCCCCTATTATATACGGCACCTCACAACCTACACATAACCGATTTTCAACGTGTGAATAATTGGAAGGACGTAGAAAAATTATTGTTAGATTAATGAAGAAGTCGCGTTTTAGTATAGGTATTTTATTCTTTATATGTGGATTAAATTTTGCTACGTGGGCCACACGTATTCCGGATTTTAAGAGTTCTCTACAGCTTTCAGATGCTGAATTAGGAACTGTATTGATGGGTTTACCTATCGGTTCATTAGTGTCTTTACCCATCGCAGGTTGGCTTTTAACAAAATATGCATCTAGGTGGATTACCCTCATGGCCGTGGTTATGTATGTGGTGGTCATACCAAGTTTAGGCATCCTAAGTTCTGCTTTATCATTATTCATAGGTCTATTTTTCTTCGGAATGGCTGGAGATATAATGAATATTGCCATGAACACACAGGTAGTCAGTTTAGAGGCCAAAATGAATAAAATCATTATGTCTTCTTTTCACGCCGTTTTCTCTATTGGTTTATTAGCAGGAGCTTTTTTAGGTGGAATATTAGAAAAAGAAAATTTTACGCCCATTGAACATTTTAGTTTGATCGCTTTTTCAAATATTATTCTAATTCCCTTTAGTTTTCGAAATTTATTGACGGACAAACCTATTCAGGATGATACTAAATCTATATCCTCCATATTTAATTTAGGTCCTTATTTAATCACCTTATCCTTTATTGCCTTTTGTGGAATGTTATGCGAAGGCGCCATGGCTGATTGGATCTCCTTATATTTTAAAGAATATATCCCTGATTCTCCATTTCCTATAACAATCGGTTTCTCTTTCTTTGCTGCGGCTATGGTGTTAGGTCGTTTTATAGGGGATAAAATATCCTTACAGTATGGCGTATCCAACATTTTAATTCTTAATGGTATTTTAATTAGCTTGGGCATGTTGCTTACGCTCTTATTTCCTTCCATCTACCTTAAAATTGCTGGTTGCTTTTTAACAGGAATAGGCATTTCTACCATTGTTCCTTTGATCTATTCACAAGCAGGCAATCAGAAAGAAATTATGCCTTCTATTGCGATTGCTGGCGTTTCAACGATTGCCTACATTGGATTTTTGCTAGGCCCAGTTTTAATAGGGTATTTATCAGATTTCGTTGGACTAGATAAAGCGTTGTATTTGATTGTTGTTTTAGGTTTTCTAGCGGCTTTTATATCCAAAACTTGGGCAAATTCTAAATGATCATTGAATACCGAAAACCTTCAGAGGCCTTAGCGCCGTTTGTGGATCATCTGTGGGAAAAACAGGTGGAGGAATCAGGTATTATTCCTTATGATATCGAAACGATATTCCCGGAAGATCAAACTGTTTTGACCTATTCATTTGGAAAAGAATATTATCGGTCGCATGCAAATACAGATCACTTTAAATCGATTAATGGAGTTCAGTTAGAAGGATTACATCAGGCACCTAATTTTTATAAGCACCAGCCAGGTATTCATATTTTTGGCGTAAAGTTTCGTGTAGGAGGTTTATTCGCATTTCTACCTTCGTCCATATCATCTACAAATAATGAAAGTACAGACGCTCACACACTTTTATCCAATCTGCCACTATTAAATCAGACTATGGGGTTTGATCAGCGTTGTGAATTAATGGAAACCTATTTATTAAGTCATTTAATAGAAAAACAGGCTAAAAAATATTTGAAGTTATTATTAATGCTGCAAGATTTAGAAGTGGATTCTACCATAATACCGAGTTCATACAAAACACTTTCTCGCTTATTTCAGGAGGTAATTGGAATTAGTCCAAAAGAATATGTTCAGATAAAGCGTATTAATCAATCTTTGGCTCTCTTTGCTTCCACAAAGGACATTAAAAGCCAAGATTTAGCTGATCAACTTGGATACTATGATTCCGCCCATTTTATCAATGAGTTTAAAAAATATACGGGAAAAACGCCCAAAAGTTTAAAGAATAGTCTCTTTGATATGAAAGAATCAGAATTCATCGATGAATTCAAGCAGTATATTTCCCCTGAGCATTTACTACATTATACGTCCATTTTTCGCAAAAATTCATAATTGTCCTTTTTTTACAATTTAATTCCCATAAATATTTATAAATTTTGTGTGGAACAAATACAATTATGAATAAACACGTTATTTTCTGGTCAATTACGGTTGGTTTAGGTGGCCTCTTGTTTGGTATGGACGTTGCCGTTATTTCCGGAGCTGAATTAGCGATACAACAATTGTGGAAACTCGACTCCTTTACTCATGGTTTGGCCATTGCGGCTGCCTTGTACGGAACCGTTATTGGAGCTGCATTAGGAGGTATTCCAGCTGATATATTTGGTCGAAAGAAAACCTTGTTTTGGATTGGATTAAGTTTCTTTATTTCTTCGATTGGTGCCGCTATAGCCCCAGATGTAAATCTATTCATGCTATTTCGATTCCTCGGCGGTTTGGGCATAGGCGCATCTTCCGTAGTAGCTCCTATCTACATTTCAGAAATTGCACCAGCAAAACACAGAGGTAAATTAGTCATCTCCTTCCAACTGAATATTGTGCTCGGTATTTTAATCGCCTATGTCTCCAATTACTTTATTCAAGGGATGGAAAATGATTGGCGCATTATGTTAGGCGTTGTAGCGCTTCCTTCCCTATTATTCTCCATTTTGATTCTATTAACTCCTGAAACGCCCCAATTTTTGTTGTTAAAGCGAAATGATATTGACGGAGCTCGGAAAGTGTTAACATTGGCTGATCCGAATCCGGACGAGACAATACAGCGTATTCAAAATAATGCCAAACAAAGTACAGAAAAAGAGCGTTTATTCTCCGGCAAATTTGTTTGGCCCTTAACGCTTGCCTTTTTGTTTGCCTTCTTTAACCAGATGTCTGGCATCAATGCTATTATTTATTATGCCCCTAGAATCTATGAATTAACTGGTTTAGGAAAAGAAAGCGCCTTGTTATCAACTGCAGGAATTGGTATTGCTAATCTGTTATTTACTTTGTTAGGCTGGTATTTAATTGATCGTGTGGGACGTCGTATTTTGATGTTTATTGGATCCGTAGGTTATATAATTACGCTAAGCCTAATCGCTTATGCTTTTTACACTGAATCTTATACTTTAGTCCCTGTTTACATATTTGCTTTTATAGCGTCTCATGCTATTGGGCAAGGATCGGTTATTTGGGTGTTTATTTCAGAGATATTCCCTAATTCTGTCAGAGCATCTGGAATGGCATGGGGTTCCTTAACTCACTGGGTGTTTGCTGCATTAGTCGCTAATTTTTTTCCCTTATTTACTGAAAGTTATGGTGGCACCCTGATTTTTGGTTTTTTTGCTGTAATGATGGTCGCTCAACTAGCGTATGTGGCATTCATGATGCCAGAGACAAAAGGAGCTAATTTAGAAGACATTGAAAAACAGGTAATCATGCATTAATCGTGTTCTTATGATATATTTTGATCCTACCAGTAGTAAACCTAAGTACCAGCAATTAATTGATGGTATCATCGATGGAATTAATTCTGGCTTACTAGAGCACGGAAAACAATTGCCTTCTATAAACAAGGTGGCTAGCGAATTCAATATGGCACGTATGACCGTTACGAAAGCCTATGATGATTTGCGTGAAAAAGGATTGATTAGTTCTCATCACGGGAAAGGATTCTATGTTTCAAGTACGAATACAAAAAATGCTTTACGGGTTTTTATTCTAATGGATGCATTAACTCCGTACAAAGAGATCTGCTTTAAATACATTCTATACAGTGGGTTCAAGAACAGATGCGGTATACTTCAGAAAGTTTGCAAGAACACAAGATGGACAAATTATCAATGA
>CAJCBY010000091.1 GCA_903960725.1 uncultured Cytophagaceae bacterium
AATCTACGATAAGCCTCCGTCCTAATCGGATCTAACGTGCTCAAATAGGTAAAGGCTTGTTGGCGTTCTGCCGGTAGAGCTTCATCTAGAATCGAAATGATTTCTTCGGATTTGGCATCAAAAAAGACCCGAATACTCGCAGCGCCAGGACGCAGTGTATTGACTTGACGAATCGACTTCAATATCTCTAACATACCTTTGCGGGTTGCATCAGGATTTTCGGTCATTTTGTCTAAAAATAACCGATGGTAATCGTAATACACATCACGCATCGGTTGGAGATTTTGATTAATTAAATTCTCGGACACGCCTATACGGCTTCGGACATCTGACATGACTCCCCAACCGGAGCCTGAGTTTTGGGCTAAATTGGTTAAATTATTCAACTTCTGAACGAAGGGTTCTCCACCTCGAGGACCAAAAGAGTCATAGGAATAAGTTAATCCTAAGTACGCATAAAAGGCCATTAATGAACTCAGGTTATCGGAGAAAACATTATCATTGTAGGTAATAGGCGTCCCTAATTGGTATTTAAAGTTAAAGCTCTTATCCACTAGATTGAGCAAAACCGTTTCATACGAAGTGCCAAAAACGGGCCTTAGGACCTGAACACGCGCAGTGGCTTCGATATCCCCTTGAGCGGAGGACTTCGTTAAAAGTAAATTGATATTGAGTTTAATTTTTTCTTCAGGTGCAAAATTATCTGAAGACCATCTCCGGCCATTCATAAATTCCTGCATCGTTCTTTGTAATTCAGCGTAGACTTGTGAACCGCCACGCTGCTGATCGAGCTGTAATTGCTCTGTACTTATACTAATAGAAGTTAAAAGTTCTTGAGCTTGAACAGCCCAAGAACTTAAAAGGAATATCAACAGAAATCGTATTGATTTCATGATCGATCGTTAAAATCAATTTTGATTAGCTCTCAGTTGTACCTTCTTCGCGGTTTCTGAAATCTACTTTATCTGCTAAAAAATCATCGATAGCTAAAGCCGACGGCTTAGGCATACGCTCGTAGTATTTTGAGATTTCGATTTGCTCACGGTTCTCAAAAATTTCCTCTAAATTATCTACGGATGAAGCAAACTCAGATAATTTACCTGACAATTCTTCTTTCATCTTGCTTGAAATCTGACGTGCACGTTGTCCTACGATTGTAATTGATTCGTATACGTTACCAGTTTTAGCAGCGATCTTGTCTACATCACGTGTAATGATGGATGGATTTGTTGGTGTCTTAGACATCTCTATATAATTTAAGATTGCAAATTTAACGTTAATTTTTAAGAAATACTATTGTGGACTCGTAGCAATTTTAGAGGTATTTGACTTCTCCTTTTCTTGCAAAGCCTTGTAGTCCGCTTCTAACTTCGCGATGCGCGTTACTTCACTTTGGCTTTCTGTGTACCACTTTTCAGCCGTTTTTAAGAACGCGCTTTGAGGGTATTTGTCTATGAATTCTAAATAGAATTTCAACACTTCCTCGTAACGCTCTTTTTGTTTATACTCGACAGTACTTTTTGCCAAATCAAATTGGGAAACTACCTTGAAATAGGCCATCTCTTCATTGTAATCTGAATCCGGGAACTCGCGTTGAAAATTAGTAATCTCGATCACAGAGGACTTTAATGAGGCGATATTAAAAGGGGATGTTTTGTAATACAACTTCGCCTTCTCATAGGCTTTCTTTTCCAATTTCTTACGCAGATCCTTGATCATCGTACTACAATCTTCCCGGTACTTAGATTCAGGGTAGTTATTGATATAACTTTGTAATTCGTTAATGGCTGCTAAAGTCCCCGTTTGATCTAGATTAAAAGTGGGCGAATCTTTATACAATGAAAAGGCTGCCATATAAATGGCCTCCTCTGCGAATTCAGAACGGGAAAAAACCTCAGAAAAACGCTTGAAGTGAGTATTAGCAACCGCATAATTCCCTAATTCGAAGTCACATTTTGCTTGGTAAAAAGTGGCCATTTCCTGAGTAGAATCCCCAGTTAATAGCGGTAAAATCTCATCAAAAAGAATGCCTGCTTTATCAAACTCCTTTTTGTTATAATAGTCTAATGACGCTTTATACTTCGTAGGAACGCTCGCGCTCTTTCTGAACTTCTCGAACTTTCCGCAAGCACTTAAACCGATTAAAGCGATTAAACCAATAAATATTTTATTTTTCAAATTCATAAGCCCGCAAAGATACGTTTATTTTCTGAATTGTAGATGATAGAGTTGCGCATATAAACCGTCTAAAGCTAATAATTCATCCTGCGTACCCCGCTCTTTAATTTCACCTTTATCCATTACTAAAATTTGATCTGAGTTCCGAATCGTAGACAATCGATGCGCAATCACCACCGCCGTTCGTCCCTTCATCAGGGTAGAAATGGCTTGCTGTATTAACACTTCCGTCTCTGAATCGACAGATGAAGTCGCTTCATCTAAAACAATAATCTTCGGATTATGGACCAAAGCACGCACAAACGAAATCAACTGTCTTTGTCCAACACTCAAGGTTGCCCCTCGCTCTTTCACTTCATAATCATAACCCCCAGGTAAGGATAGAATAAAGTCGTGCACACCTACTGCTTTCGCTGCTTCGACCATTTTCTCATGTGTAATCGATTCATCCCCTAGGTGAATATTGTATGCAATCGAGGAGCTAAACAAGAAGACGTCCTGTAAGACGACGGCAATATTTTGGCGCAGTGAGCCTATCTCATAGGAAGTTAAGGGAACGCCGTCGATATTGATTTCGCCACTTTGGCAATCATATAAACGTCCTAATAGACCAATGATAGATGATTTACCTGCTCCAGTGGCACCCACGATAGCGCAAGTTTTTCCTGCTTCCACGGTAAAACTCACGTTTTTAACCACCCATTCTGGCTCCTGGTAGGCAAAAGTAACATCCGAAAATTCAATTTTACCTGTAATTTGATTCGCTTGAACGGTCCCATTGTTTTGGATATAATCCGTCGAATCCAACAGCGTCAAAATTCGTTCTGTCGATACAATACCCATTTGTAAGGTATTGAAACGATCCGCCAGCATTCGAATAGGGCGGTAAAATAAGTTAATAAACATGATGAATGCAGTCAAAGTCCCCACCCCCATTTCCTCTTTTACGATGTAGGTAGACGCCGCCCAAACGACTAGCCCAGTCCCTATCGCTGCAATAACGTCAGCCACTGGGAAAAAGACCGAATACGCGAAAATACCCCGAATATTAGCGTCCCGATGCTCTTCGTTGATGCGATTGAATTTAGCCAATTCTTGCTTTTCGGCGTGGAACATTTGGACAATCAACATCCCAGAAATATGTTCTTGCACAAAAGAATTCAAATTAGCGACAGCCGTCCGAACTTCATTGAATGACTTCTTGATATATTCCTTGAATACATAGGTCGAAAAGACCATAAAAGGCACCGTCGCAATGATGATCAAAGTCAAGCGCCAATCCGCGTAAAACATCACCCCTAAAATCAAAAATAACTGCAGCAAATCGCCAGCAATGGAGGCAAGACCTTCTGAAAAAACATCATTTAATGTTTCAATGTCCGAAACTGTCCTAGTGACTAAACGCCCAATGGGGGTCGCGTCAAAAAAGGCCAACCTAAGATTTACAATCTTCTCATACAATTGAATGCGAATGTCACGGATGACGGTTTGGCCCAAATATCCAGCTAAATAGGAGGTTGAAAATTGTAGACCTGTTTGCAAAAATAGGGCTCCTAACATCCAGCCCAGCATTCGCAGCAAATCAGACTGAAAAGTGAGACCTAAATAATTATCTAAGGTATAGCGAATTAAAAGAGGGACGACAGGAGAAATACCCGCCATGCAGAGGATCAAAAAAACGAGAAACCAAAAGCGAAAACGGTAAGGCTGAATAAAGCCATATAACCGTTTAATAATCTGAAAATCAAAAGTTTTACCGGTATTAGCTTCTTTCACTGCTCATTTTATCGATAGTGGTAGAAGCCGCACAAGTACCGCAGCCTTTGGCACAGTTCCCTGCATTCTTTCCCCAAAACTGACTATAAACCAGGCGAACTAAATAAACGAGTGCCGCTGCAAATACCAGAAAGATGATCCCGTTTTCCATATTAATCATACCACTTTGACTGCAAAGTTCTTAAAAATTCTGAGAATATAGGGCCTGCGCCAATAATTTCACCCGTAAAAATAACCTCTTGACCTCCGGAAAAATTAGTAACCATCCCTCCTGCTTCTTCCATAATTATTTTACCAGCTGCTACATCCCAAGGCTTCAAATTAGCCTCAAAAAAGCCCTCAAAGCGACCACAAGCTGTATAAGCTAAATCAATCGCGGCAGCTCCCATCCGTCTTAAACCGTGCGATGAACGCATTAGTTCCTTTAATAAATCCAAATACCGGTCTTGGTAAGAGAAATCGTAATAAGGAAAACCGGTGGCTAGTAAAGATTTAGAAAGCGAATTTTCTGGCGAAACTCGAATAGGTTTACCATTCAAATGAGCCCCATGACCCTTCACCGCCGTAAATAATTCATCTCGATTAGGCTCGTAGATCAGACCTAAAATAGGCTGTTTGTTCAGAATCAATCCCACCGAAACCGCGAATACCGGCAGCTTGTGCAGGAAATTTGTGGTACCATCTAAGGGGTCAATCACCCAATAGTAACCATCTCCCACCTCTTCGTAATTCGAAGAGGTTTCCTCAGCAATAAATCCCGCTTCGGGAAAAATGGCAGAGAGCCCTTGCTTCAATTTTGCTTCCGCTTGTTGATCTACAAAAGAAACTAAATCATTTGTTCCTTTATAGATGATATCTGAACTGGTGAACTGAGATGATTGCTGCAGAATCCATTGGCCAGTCCCTCGAACTAACTCAGACGATTCCTTCAACACCTCTGTTAACGCTTTCATTATTTTTTAGCCACAGGTTTTACACTTGCCAAAGGTCCTTTCAACCAATCCGCGATAATCTGCTGTGTCTCTTTCAAATACGCATCCTTCGCGTGCTTATCTTTTTCTTTAGAATCTATTTTCTTGCCATCCGCATCGGTTGCCTCTGCACCAGCCATCGCTTCCATCATATCTGCTGTCTCATCTGGCTTTTTCTTCTGGTCATCTAATTCTTTCTTGCGCTTATCGTAATGTAAAGCAATTGAATTCGTTTCCTTTAATTTCTTCCAACGTTCTAAATCAGCTTTCAATTTCAACAATTCCGGTTTTGTTTTCAATCTGTTTTGGAAGGCCACTTGCAGTTGCTTTACCGTGGCAGGATTTACTTTCCCGGTCTTAGTATACGTCGTAGAACGAATCATATCCCAAGGCAGAGCGCTTGGCTGAGAACTTTCACCAAACTCTTCCGCCGAGAAAGCAGACGGTAGAGCAAAATCTGGGCTAACACCTTTATGTTGTGTAGAACTACCCGTAATTCGGTAGAATTTCTCCAACGTAATTTTCAAAACACCTGGATTTTCCTTCTCTGAACGCACAAAACGACTCAGATCTAAAACGCTCTGAACCGTTCCTTTACCATAGGACTGCTCCCCTACGATTATACCTCTTTGGTAATCTTGAATAGCTCCAGCAAAAATTTCTGATGCAGAGGCAGAGAATCGATTAATTAAAACAGCCATCGGGCCATCGTAAACTAACTCTGGATTTTCATCATTTTCTTGTGTGATTTGACCCGTAGATTCTTTACGTTGTACCACAGGACCTGAACCGATAAACAACCCTGTTAAATCCACAGCCTCGATCAAGGAACCCCCACCATTATTACGTAAATCAATTAATAAGGCATCGATTCCTTCTTTCTTGAACTCCAAAAGGAACTTGCGTACATCCGCTGAAGTAGATTTAAAACCGTCCTCATTGTTACGTGCACCTTCGAAATCACGGTAGAACATAGGAATGGTGATCAAGCCGATCTTCAGTGTTTTCTCCCCTTGTTTTTGGAACAAAATCTCTTTCTTCGCCGTTTGCTCTTCTAATTTAATCTTTTCGCGCACGATGCGTACCTCCGTGGTAGGAGAACCTGTTACACCTGAAGCCGGCAATATCTTTAAACGAACAACTGTGCCTTTAGGGCCACGAATTAATTTCACCGCGTCATCCGTAAACCAACCGATGATATCGACAAATTTCCCATCTTCTCCTTGAGCCACACCTACGATGCGATCCTTCGGATTAACTTGCTTACTTCGGTAAGCCGGACCACCAGGCACAAGATCAACAATCCCAACATAATCACCATCTAAACGAAGAGTTGCTCCAATTCCTTCAAAACTTTGGGACATATCCTTATTGAATTCCTCCGCAGCCTTCGGGATCATATAAGTTGTATGCGGGTCGATACTTTCCGTGTAAGCATTCATGAAAATTTGGAATACATCCTCAGATTTCGTCTTCGCCATGTATTTCTCCGTACGCTTGTAACGCTCTTTCAACTCACGAACTGAGGTTGTATCTGCCTTACCACCTATTTTCCAATCTAATAATTGGCGCTTCAAATCTTTGCGCCAAAAATCATCCAACTCTGTCACTGACTTTGCCCAAGTCGCTTTCTCGCGATTAGGCTGGTAGGTTTCCTCTACATAAAAATCAGTCGGCTTATCTAATTGTGCATGAATGAAAGCATAGCGCGCTTTCATCCTTTTTTGGTAGATATTATAAATTTGAAATGCGGGCGTTAAATCCCCTAAATTAAGCGACTCATCGATCGCAAAACGATACTTTTCTACTTCCTTAATGTCCTCCGCTAAGAAGAATACTTTGTTCGGATCCAATTGTTTGATATACGAATCAAAAATCTTGGAAGACAAGGAATCATTCACTGGAACCTTCCGGTAATGGTAATTACTCAAAATCTCAAACACCTTGCTTTCCACTTTGCGTTGCATAGCAGACGGTTGCAAATCCCCTTCTTGATAGTTCACTTGACTCTGCAGGTCAGACCCATGCATGAACCAAACAACTAATAAGGATAATGGAATGAAAATAGGAAGTATCTTCTTCATCGTTTTATTTTTCAATTTCTAATAACTCTACTTCAAAAATTAAAGCTGAATAGGGTTTTATGGCTTGTCCACCGCCTCGTACGCCATACGCTAGATTTTGAGGAACAAATAACTTGAATTTAGAACCTACGGGCATTAATTGCAATGCCTCAACCCATCCTTGAATGACGCCATTCACTGGAAAGGTGATAGGCTCTCCCCTATTGACAGATGAATCGAATATCTCACCGTTAATCAATGTTCCGTGGTAATGCGTTTTTACTTTATCCGTGACCAATGGCTTAGGACCTGTGCCTAATTTGATAATTTTATATTGTAAACCAGACTCGGTTACGAAGACCGAATCTTTCATTTTATTTTCTGCCAAAAACTTCTCTCCCGCCTCTTTATTAGGCAAAAACTGCTTCGATTGTTCAAGGGCCTGTGCCTCTTGGTTCTTCATCATGTAGTTCTGAACCGCGTTTTGACATTCTTGCTCTGTCATCTTCAACGTAGCCCCCTGGGTAGCTGCAGCAAATCCCTTTGCCACCATGGAAGGATTTAAAATCACCTTTTGGGATTTGAAATTTTGAGCCACTAACACCCCTACTGCATAAGAAACAGAGTCTACTTGATTCGTAAATTCTTGTGTTGGGACTTTTGTGAGGGAAACAGTTAACTTAGGTTTAGTAGTTGGCTTAACCTGAGACTTGGTCTTAGTTTGCGCGATAGCGGTGATAGAAACAAAACAAGTTAAGATGGCAATAAATTTAAATTTCATAGGATGATTTATTATTTCTAAACAAAGATTCGAAGATACTGAAATTTGCCTTTTTTTCAAGAATTTTAACCGCATTTAACAGCTCTAATTTCCCGAGCAAAATCTTATTCTTTAAAAAGTCTTATGATTAACCTCTTTTTTTGTAATAATTATGGGAATATTGAAATTTACTAGCTAATTTTGCACCCGAAATTTGATTTAAAATAAATTAGTAAAAATCAGTATAAATATCATTAAACCCCTCCAGTTTATATGGCATCAGTAAGACCAGACGAAGTTTCAGCAATTTTAAGGGAACAATTATCCCAAGCTAAAACTGTCGCAGAATTAGAAGAAGTAGGTACCGTACTCCAAGTGGGTGATGGTGTGGCACGTATTTACGGCCTATCTAACGTACAAGCAGGCGAGTTGATCGTTTTCGAAAACGGTCTGAAAGCTTTAGCCTTGAACCTAGAAGAGGATAACGTAGGTGCCGTATTATTAGGAGATTCTAGCTCTGTCAAGGAGGGTGATACCGTTAAAAGAACTAACCTTATTGCCTCTGTTAAAGTAGGGGATGGTATTTTAGGTCGTGTAGTGAACACTTTAGGTGAGCCTATCGACGGAAATGGTCCTATTGCCGGAGATTTATATGAGATGCCTTTAGAGCGTAAAGCTCCAGGGGTAATCTTCCGTCAACCCGTAACTGAACCATTACAATCAGGTATCAAAGCGATCGATGCCATGATCCCAGTAGGTCGCGGACAACGTGAGCTAGTAATCGGTGACCGTCAAACAGGTAAAACGGCGGTTTGTATCGATACAATCATCAATCAAAAAGAGTTTTACGACAAGGGCGAGCCGGTATTCTGTATCTATGTAGCCATTGGTCAAAAAGCATCTACCGTAAAGCAAATCGAGCAAACGCTTCGTAAAGCTGGCGCGATGGATTATACAGTTGTTGTTTCAGCTTCTGCAGGTGATCCTGCTCCGATGCAATTCTATGCTCCATTTACAGGTGCTGCGATTGGTGAATTCTTCCGTGATACAGGTCGTCCAGCCTTAGTGGTTTATGATGACTTATCGAAGCAAGCAGTTGCTTACCGTGAAGTTTCCTTGTTATTACGTCGTCCACCAGGACGTGAGGCGTATCCAGGGGACGTTTTCTACCTACACTCTCGTTTATTAGAGCGTGCTGCGAAGATCAACAACTCGGACGAGATCGCTCGCAACATGAACGACTTACCAGAATCGATCAAACACTTAGTGAAAGGTGGCGGTAGCTTAACAGCTCTTCCGATCATCGAAACTCAAGCGGGTGACGTTTCGGCTTACATTCCTACGAACGTAATTTCCATCACAGATGGTCAGATCTTCTTAGAAACAAACTTATTCAACGCAGGTATTCGTCCAGCTATTAACGTAGGTATTTCGGTATCACGTGTTGGTGGTAATGCACAGATTAAGTCCATGAAGAAGGTGGCAGGTACGTTAAAATTAGATCAAGCACAGTTCCGTGAATTAGAGGCTTTCTCTAAATTCGGTTCTGACTTAGATGCATCTACTAAATTAACGATCGACCGTGGTCGCCGTAACTTAGAAATGTTAAAGCAACCACAATTCGCACCACAACGTGTGGAAGAGCAAGTGGCCATGATTTATTTAGCAACAACGGGTAACTTAGATAATGTACCAGTTGAAAAAGTTCGTGAATTCGAACAAGATTTCATTCAAGTTTTACGTGCGACAGAAAATGATACGTTAGTAGCATTAGGTCAAGGTAAATACGATGATACCCTAACAGCTACCTTGAAGCGTGTGGGTAATGAAGTAGCAGCTAAATACAAAGCATAAAATTAACATACTATGGCTTCCTTAAAAGAAGTAAGAAATAGAATTGTATCCGTTAACTCGACGCAGCAAATCACGAAAGCCATGAAAATGGTTTCGGCGGCTAAGTTGCGTCGTGCTCAGGATGCCATACATCAAATGCGTCCTTATGCTAAGAAATTAGCTGAAATGATTGCCACAGTTTCTGCACAATCAGATGCTGGTTCGGAAAATCCTTTCACTGAGGTGCGTGAAATTAAGAATGCCCTAATCATTGTAGTTACCTCTGATCGTGGACTTTGCGGAGCATTCAATGCAAACGTAGGAAAAGCGACCATGGCCTTAGTGAATGAGAAATACGCATCTCTTCACGCAAGTGGGAATGTGGAGATTTTGGCCTTAGGAAAAAAAGGAGGGGAGTACCTTTCTCGTCGTGGATACAAAGTGAATGATGCGCATGCAGACATTTTCACTCGATTAAATTTCTCAAATGTGCGCGAAATTGGTGAAACAGTTTTAAACGCATTTACAGAGAAACAATACGATGTGGTAGAAGTTCTTTTTAATTTCTCCAAAAACGTAGCGACTCAAATTATTCAAACAGAACAATTACTTCCATTAGTTGCCTCTGAATCAGGGGAAAATGCGAGTTCAGTCGATTATATTTTTGAGCCTACTGAAGAGGAAATTATTTCTGAATTAATTCCAAAGTCCATTAAATTATCCATCTTCCGTGCCCTACTGGAGTCCAACTCATCTGAACACGGTGCGCGTATGACAGCAATGGATAAAGCAACGGAGAATGCGGGAGAATTAATCAAAGCATTGAAATTAGAATACAACAGATCACGTCAAGCAGCCATTACGAAGGAAATCTTAGAGATCGTAGGAGGTGCAGAAGCGTTAAACGCATAAAATCATGAAAAAGCTTCTTTGTTTATTATTCTGGGTAGTTTCTACAAGTGCTTTCGCCCAAGGCATTAAAATGCCTGCGCCAAGTCCTGGACAAAGTAGTAAGCAAGACTTTTCTTTATCATCGGTAGAAGTTAAATATTCTCGTCCTTTGATTAAAGGCCGTAAGATTTTTGGCGATGTAGTTCCTTTTGGCAAGTTATGGCGTACGGGAGCAAATTCTCCTACTACTGTTACCTTTAACGAAGATGTAAAAATTGCAGGCCAACCTCTTAAGGCTGGAACTTACCAGTTACTGTCAGTACCCTCTCAATTTTCATGGGAAATCATCTTCAATAAAGGCACTAATGGGGTGTTTAATTACAAACCAGAAGAAGATGTATTGAAAGTAAAATTAGCAGCGACGACATTAAGCCAATCAATTGAATCTTTTTCCATTCATTTTGCGAATGTAACTGCTAACAAAATGGAAATGGTCATTTCATGGGAGAAAGTAGCTGTTTCCATCCCGATTGAAACGGAAATTGATGCTAAAATTACTGCTTCGATTGATAAAGCAATGGCTGCAGACACACGACCTTATTTTGAATCTGCCTCTTACTATTTTGAAACAGGTAAAGATTTAAAGAAAGCATTAGAATGGGCAATTAAAGCCGTAGAAGCAAACGCCTCTGCGTATTGGATTTGGCATTTACAAGCTAAAATTCAAGCAAAATTAGGCGATAAAGTAGGCGCTAAAGCAAGTGCAGAGAAATCAATGGCCCTTGCAAAAGAAGGAAAAAATGAGGATTATGTGACGTTGAATTTAAAGTTAATTCAAAGCTTATAAACGAAACAACCTCCAATCAAAAGCCTTTCTGACCGGGAAGGCTTTTTTTAGCTAAAATGAAAAACAACGTAGTCCATAGTACAGACGAGGAACAAGAGACAGCCGTCCTAGTAGCCGTCACTTCCCAAAAGCAAAATGCCGAACAAACGGCAGAATACCTGGCGGAATTAGCTTTTTTAGCGTCTACCTCCGGAGTGATCACGCTTCACAGTTTCACTCAGAACCTACCTAAACCTGACAACAAGACCTACGTAGGTAAAGGGAAATTTGAAGATATCATGGCCTACGTTATAGAAAAGGATGTGGATATGCTCATCTTTGACGACGACTTAAGCCCTTCCCAAGTACGTAATATTGAATTTAACATTCAGGAATATGGCAAAGAGGTTAAAGTATTAGATCGCAGTTTATTGATTCTAAATATTTTTGCCCAAAGAGCCCAAACCGTACAGGCCCGCACCCAGGTCGAACTCGCGCAATACCAATACATGTTGCCTCGATTAACTCGTATGTGGTCTCACCTTTCCAAGCAACGAGGTGGAGTAGGTATGCGTGGTCCAGGTGAAAAAGAATTAGAAACCGACCGTCGTATCGCGAACGATCGCATTGCCTTCTTAAAAGATAAATTAGAGGCCATAGACAAGCAGTCCTATACCCAACGTAAGAACCGCGACCGCATGGTCCGCGTTTCCTTAGTGGGATATACGAACGTAGGTAAGTCAACCTTGATGCAAAAATTAGCTAAAACAGACGTTTTCGCCGAAAATAAATTATTCGCCACCGTGGACTCTACCGTCCGAAAAGTGGTTTGGGAAGGAATTCCTTTCTTATTAACCGACACAGTAGGTTTCATTCGCAAGCTCCCTACCCTCTTGATCGAATCCTTTAAATCTACCTTGGATGAGGTACGCGAGGCAGACGTCTTATTACACGTGGTAGATATCTCCCACCCTAATTTTGAAGAACAAATCGAAGTGGTTCAAGGAATCTTGAACGAGATGGGCGTAGGCGACAAACCAACTATTTTAGTTTTTAACAAAATCGACCTCTTCCCTGTCGAAGATATTTTCTTCGAAGGATCCGAAGTCGGAATAGACGGCGAACCTCAACTGAGTAAAATGGACCGGGTAACGGCCTTTTTAAAGAACACGCACTGGAAAACAAATACGCCTAAAACGGTTTTCATTTCCGCAGAGCAACGCAGTAATTTAGCTGAACTTCGCGAAACGATCATGGGCATGTTAAAAGATAAACATATGCAGATTTTCCCGAACTGGCTGGAGGGAAACCACTTGATGGGGCATAGTGATGGGTATATGCCAGAGGGAGAGTAGAGATAATAGAGTAGAGAGTAGAGAGTAGAGATATTGGCGCTGTAGTTCAACGGATAGAATAGGCGTTTCCTAAACGCTAGATCCGGGTTCGATTCCCGGCGGGGCCACCCAGAGGGAAGCAGACGAGCGCCCCTTCTAAACGCTAGAGACGGCCGGGGTCGCGCTCGACTCGATTCCCGGCGGGGCCACATGACGCGAAGCGTCAGTCCGGAGGGAATGAGTCCGGAGGACGAACATTTCACGAGGTCATCCCCGCAGGGGATTCCAACTTTGTACTTTTTGCTTTGCTCTTTGTGATTTGAGAACGCTAAGCTTCAGAAACATTTCAAGAGGTCATCCCCGCAGGGGATTCCATCTTTATTCTTTATGCTTTGTGCTTTATTCTTTAAAGCGTCGGTCCCCATCTCTACTCTACACTCTCTTATCTAT
>CAJCBY010000092.1 GCA_903960725.1 uncultured Cytophagaceae bacterium
GATGACAAAGTCACAATTAGACGACAAATATGCTAGATCTCCAGATAAAAAACGGGTTAAAAATCTAAGAAATCATTCCACAGGACGATTTCTGGATTTTAAAGCCGATTTTTTATTCCACGGCGCCGTCGTATTCACTGCCATCTGCACCGCCAAAGCTATCATCAACAGCGTAAATAGAATTAACACCCAGCGAAAGATTTTTTGGTTCTTGTTCATAGTTGATGCGAGATAATGCCAGCGCCTTTGGTGATTTCTGACCAAGAATTAAGACCTGGGAAGTGCAAAGATACGCAACCGGCGGTTTCCATTTGGATCATATGGCCGGTTAAATAAGAGGCTACATAAGAAATCGATGGATTATGAGCTACTAGATAAAGAATAGGCTCGGTGCGCTTTGTAATTTCAGTTAAATAGTCGGGGCCGCTAGAGATATACCAAAATTCAGATAACTCAAATTCTGAGAAGGGCTTACCGAGTAATTCGGCTGTTTCGCGCGTGCGAATGGCATCGGAAATTAACCAAAACCCTGCCGGAAATTGCTTCAGATGCATCCATTCACCTAATAGAAGGGCTTCTTCGATACCTCTTTCCGAAAGGTGACGACCTTTATCGTCAGCGGTATGTGGACCCGCATGGGCGTGGCGAATGAGTATGAGTTCCATTATTCGAAATCTGATGCGGTTAATAAGGGGAATTTGCCTGATTTATGTTCGGCACCCATTTTTACATAGTGTGGAGGACCAAATTTCAAGCGATTAATTTGGTCTTCGTTTAGGGTCTTTACGACTTTAGCGGGAGTTCCTAAAACCAATGAATAGTCGGGAATCTCCATGCCTTCGGTGACCAAGGCGTGAGCGCCGATGAGGCAGAATTTACCTACTTTGGCCCTATTTAAAACCGTTGCTTGCATTCCTACGAGACTACCCTCGCCTATTTCTGCACCATGTACAATAGCGCCGTGACCAACGGTTACATGAGGTCCGATGATGGTTTTATCGCCTTCATCCGCATGTAAAACGGCATTATCTTGAATATTGCAGCCTTCTCCCAAATGAATTTCCTCTACATCCGCGCGAATGACCGCGCCATACCAGACGGAGACATCCTTCGAGATGAAAACACGGCCCATCACGCTGGCCGTCGGAGCAATAAAAATCGCCATATGCAAATTATTTTATTGGTCAAATATACCTTAAATTGCGAATCGATGAAAGAATTCTACGAATTTGGGCTTTGGCAATCAAGTGATCATATCGCTTCGATTGGTTGTGGGTATGGCTGGTGGGAAGTCGGCCTCTGCCTACATTACCCCGCACAGCATTTAACGTTAGTCGATCCACTTGTTAATGAGGACGACATACAAGACAGCATCGAGTATTTCACAGAGAAAACGGGGTTGAGCTGGAAAACAGCATTCGAATTGAATCCCGAAAACCTGCAAAAAAAAGATCAAATTTGGGTCTTTAATGCCTGGCATGAATTTGAAAACCGAAAAGAAATGCTAGCAAAAATATACAATGGATTAAACAACGGTGGCATCGTCATTATCGAAGAAGAGATTTCGAAAGTCGAGCGCTTACAGCACGACGGATGTGGCAAAGACTTATTTTTTGAACAAGAAATAATCGAGGAATTCGAGCAAGCCGGGCTATATTACGTAGCCACACAAGTGAAAGACGACGTAGCCATTTACCTCAAATTCCGAAAATGAAAGGCGTTTTTTAGCTTAAATAAAATCCTTTTCGCAAATTTGCAGCGGAATTAATCACACATGTCAACAATCGAACGTCCCTTTATTATCGGTATCACAGGAGGTAGTGCCTCAGGTAAAACCCTCTTTTTAAGCCGATTAATGGAGCAGTTCCAGACGGATGACATTTGCCTTTTATCCCAGGATAATTACTACCGTCCCATCGAACACCAAACCAAAGATCACAACGGAATTGAGAACTTCGATCTTCCAGGGGCCATTGACGACAAAGCTTTTGCGGCTGACATTGAACGTTTGCGAAATGGAGAAGTGGTAAGTCGTGTCGAATATACCTTCAATAACACGGAGAAAGTACCGGATATGTTGCATTTTCATCCACGGAAAATCTTGGTAGTGGAGGGGATTTTTGTGTTTCACTTCCCGGAGGTGGCCCAACTTTTGGACCTCAAAATCTTCATCGACGCCCAAGATAAAATCAAATTAAAGCGTAGAATCAAACGCGATAATGAAGAGCGCGGATACGATTTACAGGATGTGATGTACCGCTGGAAATACCATGTAAAACCGACTTACGAGGAGTATATTCGCCCTCACAAACGCAGCTGCGACATCGTGATTCCGAACAACCACCACTTCGAAAAAGGATTAGATGTAATCGTTTCTTACCTAAAGAATCAGATCTAGGTTATAGTGCA
>CAJCBY010000093.1 GCA_903960725.1 uncultured Cytophagaceae bacterium
GTAAACCCTTCACCGCGGGCACCTATGAAGAACAGTTTTTCATGGGGATCCACTGGAAATCCATCCTCATATCTTCTCAAATCGCCGGCTACATGCTTTCGAAATGGTGCGGCATTTTCTTCGTCTCCTCCATCACCTGGGAGAAACGAGCGAAGGCGATTATCATGAGTATTCTAATAGCAGAGTTAGCATTATTGGGATTTGGGTTAGTGCCAAAGCCCTATAATTTGATCTTTTTACTACTAAATGGTCTCCCGCTCGGAATGATATTCGGTTATATCCAAGGCTTTTTAGAGGGCAAAAAGAACACCGAATTATTCATCGCTGCCTTGGGGAGCAGTTTTATCCTAGCCGATGGCGTATCTAAATCGGTTGGCGTTTCCATATTGAATTGGGGCGTCGCTGAGAACTGGATGCCCTTTGCAGCTGGTTTACTGTACGCGCTTCCTTTTCTATTTTTTGTCTGGATGCTGACACAGATTCCACGTCCTACCGCGCAAGAAGTGGCCGATCGAGCAGAACGTCAACCCATGACACAAAAAGACCGTATTCAACTGGTAAAGCAGCTATGGCCGGGCATTTTAACGATCTCCTTATTGTATTTGTTTGCCTCTTTGTTACGCGGCATTCGATCGGATTTTGCGCCAGAAATTTGGCATTATTTAGGCTATGATGGAGTACCCTCTATTTATTCTCAAACAGAAATATGGGTCACCATTGGAATCCTCGTGATTAACGGAAGTTTAGTCTTAATTAAACGAAACTACCTCGCCTTTTTTATTAGCCTTAGTGCCATTGCAACCGGCTATTTATTGCTGGTCATTGCCGGTTTGTGGGGCGTGCATTCGATGAACAGTTTTTGGCTAATTGTGTTGACCGGATTTGGCATATACTTGCCCTATTTAACCATCACAACGTCCGTGTTTGAACGCATGATCGCGATCACTAGGCACAAAGCGAATATCGGTTTCTTGATGTATATCGTAGACTCGATTGGCTACTTAGGATACAATGTGTTATTAATTGCGGCAGGCTTTATTTTTCCAAACTGGAACCTGCCGCAACTCTTTTTCTCTTGGATCACGATCTTAGGATTTGCTGGACTTGCTTTATCTATAGTATCGTGGATCTACTTTAAGTGGAGATTAGCCCGTAATCCAACGGAAGAATAAGAAGAGTAAGGCTGAAAGTACAATCGTAACAGGCAAGGTTAAGATCCACGCTAAAACGATATTTTTCACGGTATCTCCTTGCAGGTTTTTGATACCTCGCTGTGCCACCATCGTTCCAGCAATACCAGAACTTAATACGTGAGTGGTACTTACTGGCCACTTATAAGCTGTAGCTAATCCGATGGTTAAAGAGGCGATTAATTCCGCTGAAGCACCTTGTGCATAGGTCAAGTGATCTTTACCAATTTTCTCCCCGATTGTTACTACAATACGCTTCCAACCGATCATCGTTCCTAATCCTAAGGAAAGTGCCACCATCCACATCACCCAATTAGGTGCAAAATCAGTTACACCCGCCATTCCCGTACTAGAGGAAGCGCCAAACGTAAAGAAAGGTGCCTTAGAACCAGCCGTTGCCTTTTTCCAAGCATTTTTATCATCTTCAGAAAGAGCTACCGATTCACTCTCAATTAATTTCTTCGAATTTTTATTAATCGTTAATGCAGCTTTACGTATCGCAAATTTTTGATCCGTTGATAGCGTTGCTGGCGTTAAATTTTGTGAAGTAATTACCGCTAAGTCAGTTGTTGATTTTTTCAATTCCATCACATAGCCACGCTCTTTATCAGATAACGGAACCGTATCAATCTTAGTGGTAATAGTTTGAACCGTTGCTAAACTAGACTTCACCATTTGCATGTCTAACGTTGTGTTGATCGCAAAATAACCAGGTAAAAAAGCGATCAAGATGACCATCACTAAGCCTATTCCCTTTTGACCATCGTTACGTCCATGAAAGAAAGAAACTAAGGTACAAGTCGCGATTAAGATTGAACGAATCCACAACGGTGGTGGAGATTTCTTCTTAGGCTCTTTGAAAATATCCTTGTTAGTCACCGTCTTTTTCAAGATGTACATTAGAATGATTGCTAATGCAAAACCAAATAAGGGTGAGAGCAAAAGTGCTTGACCAATCTCTATTACTTTTTCCCAATTCAAGGCAGAAATACCTTTGTTTGATGCCTCAGGTAATAAAGCGTGCCCTAAACCAATACCGATAATCGAACCAATTAAGGTATGTGAACTAGAGGCCGGAATACCAAAATACCAAGTACCTAAATTCCAAATAATAGCTGAAATCAATAAAGAAAGTGCCATTGCCATCGAATGATAGACATTCGTATCGACGAGCAACTCCGTGGGGAGTAGACCTATAATACTCATCGTTACACCTACACCACCCGTTAATAAACCTAGAAAATTCATAAATCCGGACCAAACAACTGCCTGAGTAGGTCGCAAAGAATGGGTGTAAATTACTGTGGCTACTGCATTCGCTGTATCATGAAATCCATTTACGAATTCAAAAGCACAAGCGGCTAATAGACAGAAACAAAGTAGGAAGAACAACGTAGGATCTAATCCGAACATAAAACAATTTTTAAAGATAAAAATTCAATCTACTAAGGTAAGTTTCATTTACAATACCCATGTTAAGGAATTGTTAAATACCTTATTTTACTTCACTTTTAAATGATACCCCAATGGCTTTAGCAGCCTTGTGAATTAATTCTTTTTGGAAGACTTTTTCCGCCGTTTTAACCTCGCCTAAAGCCTGAACATTAGCCCCAATCATCGCATACCAAATCTGGTAACAATCCTTTACACGCTCTCCATGCGAAGTCCACTCGGTTTTTTTAGCATCCCCGCGTCCGTGATCTGTTGTGATTAACAAGGTCGTTTTACCTTTGTAATCTGGATCGGAATTAACAAAATCCCAAATCTCCCCTACCCAAGCATCAAACTGATGTGCGGCATCTAGGTAATGATTGTAGGCTCCTTCATGTGCAAATTCATCCGTTTCTCCGTACGAAATATAAAGTGCTTTTGGCTTATTTTTTTTCAAATAATGCATCGCCTTGAAATGCGTAAATGCGTCTAATGACTCCGCCATACCAAAAGGCTTGAATGATTCTTTTAACATCTTCGCCAACAGTTGAGTCTCTGGATCCTTCTCTAGTTCTGGATAGGAGTCAAAAGCGTTAACCACTGGGAAGCCGGCTCTCTTCTCATTCATAATACGATCAAACGCATCCCAAGCACCAAAGGCAGCTACCTTCCCATTGTAGGCAGGCAGGGAGTTCAAGTATTCAAAAAAGTTCGTGTTCGGATTAGGCTTGTAGTCATTTGAATTAACTGCTGTATCGACCTGGCCGGTTAAAATTTCGCTGTATCCAGGATAGGAAAACCAATACGGATTCGCATTGTCTACCTGGCTTCCAGCTGCTCTATTTCCATGTAATTGACCAGATGAAGCTAATTTACCCCAGAAAAAAGGCATTAATTTTTCGCGTCTTTCTTTCAATGACGGAGACCAGTATTGAGCGATCAAACGAGCTGAGTCCCCATGATGAAAGCGCTTTATTTTAACGATGGAAGTATCAATTCCATTGAAAAGTTCCTGCCAGCGGTAGCCATCTGTGGTGATGACGATTACACGAGCATCGGAATTAGATTGTGCAAAAGCACCCAACGAAAGAAATAATAATATAGAGGCGTAAATTTTGGACATAATAAATTTTGATACTTTTAGAAAGCCAAAGCTAATTTATACAAATAAACAGATTATAACTCCAACATTAACATATCAATAAAACAAGAAATGCTGGGGAGATTCTCCTCAGCATTTTCTGTATTACACCAATATATTATCTTGATATCCCGGTAGAAATCCAGGTTTTCTTTTCTTTGTCGTATTTTAAATACTTATCAGGCCACTCTACATAATGCCTCAATGTTAAATATTCATTTAGATCTCCTTTCTTCATTAATTCCCGAAAAAGGAATGATCCACGTTCCTTCACTAATTCTTCACTAAAATGAGGCGTATTAACCACTTCCTCAAAGTTTTCTGGCATTAAACTCCCCTCTCTCAAGGTAAACTTTCCTACCACACCACGACGTAATTCTTTCAAATTCGCCACAGGTCTGCTGAGCAAAAAAAAGCAATCTCCATTCTCTAATTTAGTCAATTTGACAAAATGATAAAGCGGTAGGCGACTAACGTATTCTGCTCTAAATTTCTTTTGAAACCTAGTATCTAGATTAGCATAAACTGCATTTTCTGATACGAGGGTGATCACATTGGTAAGCAAGGTATCTCTTTCAGCATCTGAGAAATAGTGTTCTGCCTCCTCATTCGAATGGCAAGCTGAAAAAATAAATAAACTGATGACTATTGGTGCGAGTATCTTTTTCATTGGTGTATAAAAAAGGGCCACCTGTATTGTAGGTGGCCCTTCAATTTAATTCTTACTTAATGTAAAGAACTGAATTAGGAGAGAATTCTGCCCATGTAGCAGTCCAATCAGTATCTTTGAAAGCACCTATATAATCAGTAGCAGTTGTACCTGTTAAAGTAGGTAAAGCTGTTCCTATTAATGATTCAGTGCCACCAGCCGTTAATGTGAACGTAGGGCGACCAACTGACCATAAGTTAGTTGAAACTCCTGTGTTAGCAGTTGTAGTCAAGATCTTATTTCCAGAAATCCCTTTAAACCAATCTGTAGGAGTAGCAGTGCCAATCAAGATAGGGACATTTGTAGACGTCTTGTTTAATTGCTCAACATCGGAGATAGCCACACCTAAACCATAGATATTAGAGTTTGTACCCGAAGTAGAAAAACCATTAGTTCCATGAGATGCAGTTCCAGCAATCACAACGTTTTTAACAACTAAATCGCCTGATTCAGCATTCGCCTTAGCAGCACCTCTTTGACTATCAATATATAAACCAGTAGGATATCCAGAGATGAATGTGTTGTAGATTTTAATCTTGTTATTACGACGTAATTGAGCGCCATTTTGGAAGTTTAAATCAACATAAGATGCAGCTGTTCCTTTTGGTCCCACAATAGAGACGTTAGCAAATATAGGAGCTGTGAAAGGTGTTTTAGATGAACCCGAACCATCATTATCCACCTCAAAACCATTTGAACCCGAACCATCAGCTAAATTTCCATCACGGTATCCTAAAGCAAATTGAACTGTACCTACAAAACCAAAGTCTACATCAAAATCATCATCAGTACCTTTGTAAGCAATTAAATACTTAGCATTAGCTGTACCACCGAACCACTCAAATGAATCATCTAAACCATAAGAACATTGGATGTACTCTAAAGTAGTACCTGATCCAACTGACCCCATAGTTAAGGAATTAATTTCAGCATTAGGAATGATAGGTACACCTGCGTATTCAATACGAACATATTTCAATGTACCTGAATTATCATCACTTGTTGAACCTCCGAAGAAACCTTTGTAAGCACCCTCTAATTCCTGGTTAACATTTTGATTGTTTGCAGCCTTACCACAAAGAACAACACCGCCCCAGTCACCTGGATTACGTGCACCAACTGGTTGACCTGACGTAAATACGATAGGAGCTGCTGCTGTACCAATTGCGATTAACTTAGATTCACGGTGTACAACTAAAGTACCCTTCGTCGCGATATCACCGATAATAGTCGTACCAGCTTCAATCGTCAAAGTTCCTTTTTTTGTAATTGTCCCAGCAACTAATTCTTCACCTACACGGACAAATCCTTTTAAACGGTAGATTTTATCTTTTGTCCAAGTAACATTCCCTTCAATCACCCCTTCAACCTCTACGATTGTTTTAGGAGGAATAGCAGAAACAGCTACTGGAATAGCGACTAAAGATGATACCTGATTCTTATTATCAGTTACCTGAATTGTAAAGTTAACTGAAGTACCAGCCACACCGTCAATTACATAATCCTTAACATACTCAAAAGTCTTCTCACCTGCTAATACTTTAGAATCAAATGGTGCGCCATTCTTTAACACAGTGATTGATTTTATACCAGCTGGTGCGTTAATTGTTGCTTTTACAGTTACTGTAGAACCAATAATACCAGCCAAAGTTCCTGAAGAACTAATCGTTGGAAGCGGGAAAACCTCTTCTTCTTTTTGACAACCAGACAACAAAACCGTAAAAACGGCTAGTGCTGCAATTGCCTTAAACATGTGTAATTGTAATCGTTTCATTTGAATTGATTGTTTAGTTGAATTGTTTTTATTGTTAAAGTTTATTTGCTAAATGGAGAAATGATAATACCTAAAGAGATGACACGACCTGGAACATAGGACTGAATTATTTGATCAGAACCTTTGTCGAAGCTAGTATCCTGATTACCATTTTGTAATATGTAATTATCTTGATTCAGTAAATCGGTAACGCCACCTTTAATCATAATTGTTTTAGAAATTTCCTTCGAGAAGTTAAAATCAATCACATTACGAGGCATTTCATACCAATCCGGATAAGAAATAGGGAAATTATTTCCGACAGCGAATATACGCTTACCTATGACATTGTAATTAATATTCAATTGCAAGCCCTTCTTCGTATCATTATAATTTAATCCCGCATTAATAATGTAAGGTGATTGACCTTGCAGAGGACGATTATCTGATTGAGTAGCGGCTATGGAAGGATCTAATTTTACTCGGCTAAAAATATAGGACGCGTTGAATACTAAACTTGTCTTACCTAAAAATGTATTAGGTAAACTTGCAGATAAATTCTTGCGCATTTCTGCTTCTAAACCTGTTGAATAGGCAGATTGAGCATTAGTGAAATTCAATATTGGGTTTGCCCCGGAGTCAAATATCACCTCTATCGGGTTGGTAAAACTTTTATAAAACGCTGCTATACTAAATAATTCAGAGGGCGTCGGATAGTTTTCAAATCGTAAGTCAAAGTTTTGAATATTCGCATTTTTTAAATTTGAATTACCTGAGATGGTACGGTTATTGACAAAATCATAGAAAGAGAAAGGAGCCAATTCTCTAAACTCCGGTCGGTTTAATGTTTTTCCGTAAGCCAAACGCAATAAGGATTTCTCTGTGAAATTGTATGTAAAGTTTAGCGAAGGCAATAAATCTAATCGGGAATTATCGTAATTAATTGGTTTGCCTAATAGATCGAAAGAGTTTAATTTTTGTGCATTTTGTTCACCTCTTAATCCAGCAATGATATTAAACCTCTTACTTACAGCAAAGTTCGCTGATAAATAGGCCGCAATTAAATTATTGGATGCTTGGTATGAATCATTAGGATTTGTTTGCTCATCTATTTTAATACCCGTAACCGTGTTAAAGTTCTGTGGATTAAACAATTGATCAATAGGCAAGGTAGTTCTGAAGCTAGGGATTGACTTAACATAACCTATATTTCTTGCGCCAAAATCCCTTGACTTATCCTCATAAAATAAACCCGTTTTAAATTCAAATTCTTTCCCAGAATCTTTATTCCCTACGGCTACTTTCTTCACAAAGTTCACCGCTGCCGTTTGTGCACTCTCATTTAAATCAATAAATGTCCTTCCTAAAACAGCAGTTTGAGCAGCTCCATTTGGTATAAATAAGCTCAAATTAGAACCATCTGCATTGTAACGGAATCGTTTGTAATCAGGCTGATTACGGAAGGCTGAATTATATCCAACCATCCAATCCATTTTCAATGTTCCGTCCTGAAATTCGTGACGACCCGTTAATTGCCCCGTGTAAATACCTCTGAAAATCTGATCGAAAGAACGAATATCCCAAATTGATCCATTATCAAAACCATTACGCTGGATGTATTGTGTATTCGACATTTGACTAAACAAATTTTTGAATTCAATCACAGACCCATTAGTAAAGCGAGCAGACCAACTGTTTGAGATACCAACACGTATAGCATTACTATACTGCTTATCTAAATAGTTGTATACTGGGTCAGCTTTCCCTGTTGTTTCGATATTTGAATAGCCAAAATCATTACGATCCAATTTGAAACTAGTACGTGAGTTTGAATAATTGACTGTTGTAATACTTCCAATTTTTGTTTCTCCTAGATTAAACTTAAATCCTCCAGAAAGAGACGCACGGATGTCTGGAAGTGCCGAAGATTTATCTGCAACCCAATTGTTTCTTAATGAAGACCCTGCAACATCACGAGCTGTACCTGATAAACTAATCAATTCTGTTCTAGAGCCAGGGAAAAATTTAGGTAAATCAAAGTATCCTTGATCAAATCCTGTCCAAGCCAAGTTGGAATTCTGTGTAGAATAGAAATCTGAACCAGTGGTACCCTCTCGATAAGAACTAGATAAATCTATTGTCAAGAAATTATTTTCTGGAATGGCTTTAGTGAAAATTTTCACAACACCACCTGCGAATTCGCCTGGAATTTCAGCTGAAGGTGATTTGAATACTAAGATGCGGTCGATTTGACCTGCTGGGATAATATCGAATGAGAATGAACGCACATCCGTCTCCATCGAAGGAGCAAATGCATTATTTAATTGAACTGTATTGTAACGCTCGTTAAGACCACGAATGTTAATGAAACGTTCTCCAAAAATAGTAACCCCCGGAACACGTTTCACCACCTCTGCCGCTGTACGGTCTAAGGTCTTTGTGATTTGTGAAGCAGAAATACCACTCATAACTAATTGAGAGGCTTTAATTTCGGAAATAACGGAAACCTCGGTATTAGTAAGTCGCTGTGCTACTACTTTGACCTCAGCTAAGGTAGAGCTTGTTTCCTGAATATTTAAGTTCAATTCAGTGACTTGCCCTGCTACTACTTTAACACCTTCGTAAATTTTAGAATCGTAACCTACATAGGAGATCTTTAAAGAATAAGATCCTGCAGGAAGCTTAGCAAAGGAGAAGAAACCGTTGATATCAGTAGCAGCTCCTTTATTAATGCCTTGCACTAAAATGGTTGCTCCGATAATGTCTTCTTTTGTTTTTTCGTCCTTGATGGTTCCACGAAGAGTTCCTTCTTGCGCAAATGCCGCCGATGAGAGCGATAAAAATAAGATGATTAGATTGGTGTACTTGTTCAATAAATTCATAAAATGTTTGGATACTGGTGATTTTGATTATACAAAAGTATCCACTGTGCACCGCGACTCAGTTAATTAAATGTTAGGCTTTTGTTACCAAATTGTTAAAAACAATTCGTTCACTTAACAATTACATAACATTGCGATTTTTCAATGAAAATTTCACTTTTTTAGGACATTTTATAGTACAATTTCAAGTTTTTGCATTTTTTATAGAAGAACTTTCTTAGAAAAATGAAAATTTACACGGATTTAATTTGGGGGTAATGTGAAAGGACTAGTTTTGGGACAACAAACGGAAATATTTCCGCCTAAGTTTTTTAAAATCAAGCATTATGAAAAAGTACGTGGTAGCTGCCTTATTATTCGCAGCCAATTTGTCTGTCGTTTCTGCCGCTTATGGAGCAGAATTAACTCTTCCCGTGAATATCGAATCTGTAGGTAAATTAAAATATATGGTCTCAGCAAAAGCGGGGGCGACTGTTATTATCTACGATGGAGAAAATCACGAGATTCACAAGGAGTACATTTCAACGCAAAAATTGTTCAATCTAGCAGGTTTATCTGACGGAAATTACCGCTTGGTAGTGTTAGACATCAACAAGAAAGAGTTGACTTCGAAGTCGTTTAAGATAAAGACGGAGGTTAAGCGCGATATTATCGCCATGAACTAAACCTTTTCAGCATTACATAGTGAAAGATTAAGGGTAAAAAGGCGGGCCGGTGGTTCGCCTTTTTCTTTTTTAGCTTAGTTCCTTGCTCTTGATTTTATGCAGCAAAAACACGGCCACCAGAATCGGAAGAGAGAAAATTAAGAATCGACCTGCCACGGACATACCGCTATCTGTTAATAGGCCAAAGACGGTGGGGCCCAGTATCGCCCCAAAACGCCCCGCTCCCATCGCTAAACCCACGCCCGTCGAACGGATCGCCGCTGGATAAATGCGGGTTGCGGCTGGATAGAAACTATTGAATCCGCCTTGCACTAAAAAGCCGATGAAGAAGACCAGCATAAGGTTTATTACATAATCCAGCTTTACATTTCCGTAAAAATTCATCAACACAAAGGCCACGATAAAGAAAAGGGTCATCGTTTTCTTTATGCCTATTTTGCTTATCGCCAAACCCATCACGAACACGCCCGTGAAAGCCCCAAAATTTAAGGTCATTCCCACGTAAGTGGCGAGCTCGAAGGGCATGCCAGATTGTTTGGCCAAAGTAGGCACCCAACTGATTAAAGTATACAAAGTTAAAAAGCCAAAGAAAATAGCCGTCCACAACAACAAAGTGGACGCTCGGTATTCAGGGGTAAAAAGTTCCTTCATCTTAGTCTTATTGTTTTTCGATTCAGACACGAATCCGGGCGATTCTGGCAGAAAGAAATAAACCAATAGTAATAGCGCAAACGAAAAAGCACTCGCAATCAAAAAGGTCGCGCGCCAGCCTAAAAGGGGAAATACCCAGGCCACCACAAAACCGGTCAAAATAGCTCCCAAAGGCCAACCTCCTTGCACAATCCCGACATTGAAATCGCGGGTTTTAGCGGTGGAAAATTCCGAAGCAACCGTGGCTAAATTAGGGAGAATTCCTCCGATGCCTAGACCGGTGATGAATCTAAAAATCAGCAATGCATTTAATGATGGAGCAAAATAAACGAATAACATGCCCACACTGATTAAGAACAAGGAGCCTAAAAACACCTTGCGCCTTCCCCATTGATCACCCAAGGGTGCTAAAACGAAACAGCCCGCCGTCATCCCCGCTAATCCAGCCGAAAAAACGTAACCTAATTCTGCGTTATTCAATCCCCA
>CAJCBY010000094.1 GCA_903960725.1 uncultured Cytophagaceae bacterium
GTTTGCCGGGAATTAAAGGCATAGGTGAGAAGGGTGCAGCTTCAATTGCAAAACAATTCACAAACCTAGATGAGGTTATGAAAGCTGCAACTAACGATGATGAAAGACTGACGACCAATATCCGAAAAAAATTACTAGAAAGTGCGGAATATGCCAGAATTGCTCCTAAATTAGTAGGTTGTGCAACAGATGTTTCGATACCTGAAATGAAAATCGATTTACCTAACAAGCCATTGGATTCAAAGAAAATTCAAGATTTGAAAGAAGAGTTTGGACTCGGCACTAGTGTTGATCGAATTATGAATGCACTCGGTTGGATTTAGATGCATTATTTTTTGGTGATTTTTTTTGGAGGATTGGCATCGCTTGCTTTTGAACCATATGGTTTTTGGTATTGCGCTTTATTTGGAATAGCCGGTTGGTATTGGGTTTTAACACAGCATCAATTGAAACGAAGATTTTTTATTTCGTATCTTTTTGGGTTATCGATACTTCTTCCTACTCAGCACTGGACCGGGATTTATGTTGGAAATCTACCCTGGCTAATTCTTTGCTTCGCCCAAGCTTTGATATTTATCTTGCCAGCCCTTTTGATGAGAAGAAACCACAGAGCAAATCAATTTATATTTCCGCTTAGCTATGTAATCATTGAATTATTGTTACGAACCGTTCCATTTACTGGATTTGGTTGGAGTCGTTTAAGTCTGACACAAACTGATTCTCCATATGATTCTATTTATCGGCAGATCGGGTTGGCTGGAATGGCATTGGTTATTGCCACCATAGTGGTACTAAGAAATATAAAAAACATCTTAATTCTTGCAGTCATCTTAGCTTCAATCCATTTTATTCCAGATAATGTAATTGAAGGTAAACCAATAAAAGTGGCTTTGGTTCAAGGGGGAGTGGTCAATTTAGGTTTTGATTTCAATAATAAACCAAGAGAAGTATTTATGCGTCATTTGAATCAAACTACCTTTTCAATCTCTCCTTCTGCAGTGGATCTAATAATTTGGCCGGAGAATGCTGTTGATGTCGATGTGTTTAGAAATGATGATATTCGGATTCAGATAGAAAAGCTTTCTCAAGATTTGGATACACCGATTCTTGTTGGGGCGGTAACAAGAAGCTCTCAGGGGTTGAATAACCAAGCAATACTTTTTGAACCTAAAATCTCACAGACCTACAGCAAAAGGTATTTAACGCCATTTGGTGAATATTTACCTTTGCGATCAGTTGCCGAAAGTATTTCAAAATACGCTACTAGGATCGATGATTTCTATCCTGGTAAAGAATTCATAACTTTCAATGTGAATGGCGTGAAATTCAATTCTTTAATCTGTTATGAGTTGATTAATGACAGTTTCACCAAAGAAAATGTTAATGATTTTCTCGTTATCCAAACAAATAACGCTACATTTGGTGATACTCCACAGTTAGACCAGCAGCTAAACATTGCTCGAGTTAGGGCTATTGAGTCTGGGCGAGGCGTTGCGTATGTATCTACCACCGGTATCACCTCGTTTATTGACGCAAACGGCAAGGTTACTAATTCTTTAGATAAGTTTGAGCCTGGCACATCAATAAAAGATATGACAACATATTCTGGCCGGACAAACGTTCAAAAAATTGGTTATTCGGTAGAAATCATTTCATTAGGGTTGTTAGTGATGACCCTTGGGTATAGAAGATGGAGGATGGATGTATAAAATTCTAATTGTAATTCCAACTTTTAATGAATCCGAATCCATTGCGACACTTATCCAACGAATTGATAAAATGAGAGATCCAGTATCTAATCAATTCCACTTAGATGTACTCGTGGTTGACGATAACTCACCAGACGGAACCGCAGATTTAGTGAATAAAGCTAAATATCGAAATGTATTTGTGCTATCTCAAGATAACAAAAAAGGTTTGGCCTCTGCTTATTTAGCAGGCTTTCAATGGGGTTTGTCGCGTGGTTATGATTATTTCATGCAAATGGATGGAGATTTAAGTCATCAACCAGAGCAAATACCTCAACTTCTAGCTTTATCTAGCACTAAAAACTTAGTAATTGGAACAAGATGGATGATTGATGGGCAGGTTGTAAATTGGCCCAAAAGAAGACGATACATCTCTAAATTTGGAACCAGATACGCAGCATTTATTCTTAAATTACCCTTTAAAGATCTAACTTCGGGGTATCGGGTATTACCAAGGCAATTACTGGAACGCTTGGATTTAAGTAGAATTGAAACTCAAGGTTATAGTTTTCAAATCGAAATCATTATGAAAGCTGTAAATCTTGGCTTTGATATCAAGGAAGTACCAATAACATTCATTGAAAGAGCTAATGGAAAATCAAAGATGAGCCCAGGAATCATTTGGGTGGCCGGCTACAGGGTCCAGATTTGGGGTTTTAGGCGTATATTGAATCGCCGATAATCTA
>CAJCBY010000095.1 GCA_903960725.1 uncultured Cytophagaceae bacterium
CAATTTGATCATTCGCGTGTGATTCAAAAATCCGCTACAGGTCAAACCATTTTCCAGCCTATCATTTCCAAAGGTGCAGAAATTGAATTAGAGAAAAACAAATTAGCGGTCTCTTACGTGACGCTTCCCTTAATGTCACAATTCGTATTTCGTAAAGTATCCGCTATCCAAATGATTTCTTTTGGCGGATATGCCAGTTATCGTTTGACGAGTTGGACAAAAACGAAAGAGGATAAGTCCGGTGATAGAAACAAAGAGTCATCTAATTTTAATTTAAATCAATTTAGATATGGACTTCGGGCTGATTTCGCCTTCCGCAGATTCCCTGATTTATTTTTCAATTACGATTTAAGCCCGCTATTTGAGTCGAATACAGGCCTCAAAATGAATGGATTTAGCTTTGGGGTGAAATTTTTGTAAAATTTATTTTCAAAAATTTTAGCTCAGTAGTTTGTAGAAATCAAAAAATGAGCTACTTTTGCGAACTATTTCAGTGGAACGTTACACTGAAAGCATAAATGACGGGGATATACCAGAGCGGCCAAATGGGGCAGACTGTAAATCTGCTGGTGAATGCCTACGGTGGTTCGAATCCATCTGTCCCCACCATTTATTTATTACCTAGAGTCCTGTTTACAGGAGGATTCAGCAAGCGGGAGTAGCTCATTTGGTAGAGCGATAGCCTTCCAAGCTATAGGTGGCGGGTTCGAGCCCCGTCTCCCGCTCGAAACGAAAAAATGTTGCTAAGGGAGAAATCCCTCTTAGCGATATTTTTGTTTTGGTTAATCGAAAGAGATTAACAAAAGGCCGCAAGGTTATGCCTTTGTAGCTCAGTGGTAGAGCACTTCCTTGGTAAGGAAGAGGTCGGCAGTTCAATCCTGCTCAAAGGCTCTACAATTAAGCAAGGCCCATTGAACGAGTACATTTGAAACTTTTTATAACTAAATTAAGAACTAAATAATCATGGCAAAAGAGAATTTTGACCGAAGTAAACCCCACGTTAACATTGGTACGATTGGCCACGTTGACCACGGTAAAACAACCTTGACAGCTGCTATCACTAAAGTTCTTTCTGAAAAAGGTCTTGCTGAGAAAAAAGATTTCTCTTCCATTGACTCTGCTCCAGAAGAAAAAGAACGTGGTATCACGATCAACACTGCGCACGTAGAATATTCTACTGCTGCTCGTCACTACGCTCACGTTGACTGTCCAGGTCACGCGGATTACGTGAAGAACATGGTAACTGGTGCTGCACAAATGGACGGTGCTATCTTAGTAGTTGCTGCTACAGATGGTCCAATGCCACAAACTCGTGAGCACATCCTTTTGGCTCGCCAAGTAGGTGTACCTCAATTGGTAGTTTTCATGAACAAAGTGGACATGGTAGACGATCCAGAATTATTAGAATTAGTTGAAATGGAGATTCGTGAGCTTCTTTCATTCTACGAATTCGATGGCGATAACATTCCAGTAATCCAAGGATCTGCTTTAGGTGGATTGAACGGAGATGCTAAATGGGTAGCAACTATCGATGCGTTAATGGAAGCAGTTGATTCTTGGATTCCACTTCCTAAGCGTGATGTTGATAAGGCATTCTTGATGCCAGTTGAAGACGTATTCTCGATCACAGGTCGTGGTACTGTAGCAACAGGTAAAATCGAGACTGGTGTTATTAACTCAGGAGAAGCCGTTGATATCTTAGGTATGGGAGCTGAAAACTTGAAATCAGTAGTAACTGGTGTTGAGATGTTCCGTAAGATCTTAGATCGCGGTGAAGCTGGTGATAACGTAGGTTTATTGTTACGTGGTATTGAGAAAACTGATATCCGTCGTGGTATGGTAATCTGTAAGCCAGGTTCAGTGAAGCCTCACACTAAATTCAAAGCTGAGGTTTATATCTTGTCAAAAGAAGAAGGTGGACGTCACACTCCATTCTTTAACAAATATCGTCCACAATTCTACTTCCGTACGACAGACGTAACAGGTGAAATTACTTTACCTGCAGGAGTTGAAATGTGTATGCCTGGTGATAACTTAACAATTGATGTTACGTTATTGAACGCAGTAGCTATGGACAAAGGTTTACGTTTCGCGATTCGTGAAGGTGGCCGTACTGTAGGTGCAGGTCAGGTAACTGAAATCTTAGACTAATTTTTATTAGCCTAAACGGAAAAGGGCGGTCAATGACCGCTCTTTTTTTTTGTACCTTGCTACCGTAAAACAATCCAAACGATGAAAAAATTACTCCTATTGCTCCTATTGTGCAGCTTTGCCGTTTCTGCGCAAGAATATTATGAGATCAGAACCTACCAGATGAAGTTTCGTGGAAATGTGAATCTGTTAGAGTCTTATCTTTCCAAAGCCTTAATCCCAGCCCTCAATGCCTACGGTGTTTCCAAGGTGGGCGTATTCAAAGATTATGGAAAACAAGATCCTGCTACGGTTGTTGTTGCTATCCCATTCCCTTCTTTAGCCTCCTATGCGGGCTACAAAGAGGCTTTGGAGAAAAATGCAGCTTACCAGGAAACAGCAAAAGCCTATTTTGAAAACGTGGGAATGGATAAGCCGATGTTCGAAAAGATATCGATTTATCTGGCCAAAGGCTTCGCAGGACACCCTTCCCTAAAATTACCTATTACTAATCCTGGTCGTATCTACGAATGGAGAACGTATGAGGCATATAACGAAGACGCATTGAAACGCAAAATTGCGATGTTCAATGACGAAGAATTGAAGATATTCGACACGGTAGGCTTACACAATGTATTCTTCGGCGAAGTACTAGCAGGAGAAAATACTCCCTGCCTAAGCTATATGGTTTCATTTGAAAACATGGCGGAACGCGATGCAAACTGGGTAAAATTTCAAGCAAATCCAGATTGGAAGCGAATCTCAGCTGATCCTAAATATGCGAACAGCCACTCAAGAACCGTACGTAAATTCTTAGAACCCACGAGCTATTCTCAGTGGTAATCTAACATTAATCCGAAGGGGATTTGTAAATTGTCAAAATTTGGCTAAATTTGCAATCCTTTCTACGGGCATAGTATAATGGTAGTATGCAGGTCTCCAAAACCTTTGGTCAGGGTTCGAATCCTTGTGCCCGTGCTAAGTAAATTAAATACCGATATCGGTTAAATTATGAGCAAATCAACATCATTGATCAAAGAATCATGGACAGAAGTAACAGAAAA
>CAJCBY010000096.1 GCA_903960725.1 uncultured Cytophagaceae bacterium
ACTCCTTTTACGTTTAAGCCTAAAGTATTGTAGGACGTTAACACTTGTTCGAATTCGTCCTTGCGAAGCAAACCGTTGTCTACGAAGATGCAATACAGGTTTTTGCCTATGGCGCGGTGTAATAAAACGGCCGCGACTGAGCTATCTACCCCGCCGGAAAGACCTAGGACGACTTTGTCATTCCCTAATTTGGCCTGTAGCTCTGCAACAGTTCTATCTACAAAGGAATCCGATGTCCACGTCTGAGCGCAGCCGCAGATTCCTACAATAAAGTTCTTAATTAATTGACTTCCTTCCGTCGAGTGTGTTACCTCCGGGTGGAATTGAATACCGAAAATGGGCTTCGAAACGTGGGCGAATGCGGCAACACGAACTGTCTCTGTAGAACCGATTAACTCGTATTCGGCCGGCAATTCCATGATGGTATCGCCGTGAGACATCCAAACTTGACCTGTAGACGATAAGCCTTTCAATAATGGACTCTCTTTTACACTGGTCATGTGGGCACGACCGTATTCGCGGTGGCCAGATGCTTGAACGGAGCCTCCGCCTTGGTGTGCTAATAATTGTGCACCATAGCAAATGCCCAAGATGGGTAAAGATCCAAATAGGCTCAAATCCACGCGAGGAGAATCCTCGTCTCTCACCGAGCATGGACTACCGGAAAGTATAATTCCTTTTACGGATTCGTCGATTTCTGGGATGTGATTAAAAGGATGTATTTCGCAATAGACTTGTGCTTCTCTGATGCGACGCGCAATTAATTGGGTCACCTGAGAACCAAAATCAAGTATAAGGATCTTTTCCGCCATGTTTGTTTTTGCTTAAAAATAAACGGCAAATGTCGGAATTTTTTGCCTAATTCTAACGATAAAGCAGGTAATTTTGGCGCATTTTTCGGTATTGTACTAAACCTGGCTCCCAAGAATCCCGAATATCTTTCTCCGATTTACCAGCGATTATCGCAAGTCGAAGAGAATCTGATCCCGCTAGTTTATCGAAGAAGGCAGGCGAAGTAAAGAACTTCTCCCCTAGACCTGATTTACTGTAGAAATAGAGCAAGTATTTCAGGCTGAAGCCTAAATTCCGAGCGGGCAAGGTGGAGAGGTTATAGCCGTAACACTTTTGGTCTTTTAAAGGAGGATCCATGGCACCTGGTTTAGGAACCGGTGTAAAGGTATAATCCCCTAGGCCGGCGATATTCGTTCCAGCCACTTGAAACTGCAAATCGGTTCCACGACCGATGCTCACATTCGTTCCTTCAAACAAACAAAGCGAAGGATATAAGGCTATCGCTTGATCGTTTGGCAAATTTGGGGAAGGAGCGATAGTTACGTGAACCGGAGATGCATGGGTGTAATTGGCGACTGGGATGACGCTAAGTGAGGCTTTGGCACTATTCGCTAACCAACCCTCTCCATTAATCATGCGCGCTAATTCTCCTAGGGTACAACCGTGTACGACTGGAATCGGATTCAAGCCCACAAAGGACGCTTGCGCCTTTTCAAGCACGGGACCATCCACATAATGTCCGTTTGGGTTCGGACGATCTAAAACCGTCAATGGTACCTTATTTTCTGCACAGGCCTCTAAAACATAATGCAAAGTCGATGAATAGGTATAAAAACGCGCACCTACATCCTGGATATCAAACAATACGACATCGATCCCCTGCAAATCCTCTGGCGTAGGTTTCTTGTGTTTACCATATAAGGAGATGAGTGAAAGACCCGTTTTGCGATCCACCTCATTGTCAATGTGTGCACCGGCATCAGCGGTTCCTCTAAATCCGTGTTCCGGAGCAAAAATCTTCTTCACTGAAACGCCCAAAGATAAAAGTGTATCTGCTAAATGTGTCTTCCCTACAACCGAGGTGTGGTTCACGACTAAAGCTACTTGTTTTCCTTTCAGAGAAGGTAAGTAAACTGAAAATTGAGCAGCGCCGGGAATTAGCGTTTTTTGAGAGAGTCCTGTAAAAGCCAAAAGGCAGAACATTAAAACAATACTATTTGATTTACGCCCCATTCGTGTTTTCTTTGCGGTTCAGAATTGAAAATCAAATCTAATGAATTTCCCTCTTTTTGTCGCTAGGCGTATTCGGAAAACTCAGGACACCTCCTTTTCTAAGACGGTGACCTATGTGGGTATCGGTACGGTGGCAGTGGGGACGGCGATTATCTTAGTCGCGTTTGCCATACTTTTTGGCTTTAAAACGACTATTCAGGATAAATTGACCAGCTTTTCAGGGGATGCGCGTATTTCTCAGATATCGGGTAATCGATCTTTGTCTGAGAGTCCATTGACTCGTAATAGAGAATGGGAAAACCAGATTAGAAATCGCCCGGAGATTGATCATATTCAGGCGCACGTTCAGAGGCCTGGGATTATAGTGGGCAAAGAGGGTTTGGCCGGGATCGTGGTAAAAGGAATTGGAAAAGATCTGCCGGCGAAGCAATTACAGAAAAACATGATCAGTGGCACGACTAGTTTAGCGGGTCCACAGGAGGTGATTTTGAGTGAGGCTTTGGCAAAACAGCTAAAGGTCAAAACGAATGGTTCGTTAATCCTCTATTTCCTCAGTGCTCCAGAGCGGCCTCGAAAAGTAAAGATTAAAGGAATCTACGAGACGGGTTTAGAGGAATTAGATAAACTATTTATTTTGGCTGAAATAGGCTGGGTTCAAAAAATGAACGGCTGGACGGCTGATTCCCTAGGGACATATGAAGTCTATTTCAAAGACAAGCAAAACCTCGACGCGAAAACGAATGCCTTAGCGAAAACGATGCCTCCAGAATGGCGCATTCAACCGGTCACAGAGATTTATCCAGCCTTATTTGATTGGATGACGATGCTAGACAGAAATATTGTCATTTTCATTAGCCTCCTCTTCGTGGTCGCTTGCTTTAATTTGATTGCTACACTTTGGGTATTAATCATGGAGCGTGTGCCCATGGTGGGCTTATTGAAATCGATGGGAGCCTCCGCTTCACAGATTCGCCGTATATTTTGGTGGAATGGACTATTCATCCTAGTGAGAGGTTTGCTACTTGGAAATGGGATTGCCTTTCTGTTCTGTTACCTGCAATATACCTACCACTTGATTCCATTAGACCCGGCGAGTTATTACATGACAAGTGTGCCTATTGAATGGAGTGCCGCTACCTGGGGAATTGTGAATGGCCTCACCGTGCTTTTGGTCGGCTTTATGATGAGTATCCCTACCCTATTGATTACCAAAATCGAGCCTAATGAGGCACTTAATTTCAAAAATTAATGCTTAAGAAACTTCTATTGCTACTTTGCTGTGCTTCGGCTGTACAGGCACAAGATAGCCTCCGCTATTCCATTGATTTAAATCGACTTAAAAATGATCGCCTACAGGTAGACGTTAAACTACCGGCTGGTGTGAATGAGTTTTGTTTCCCGAAAATAGTCCCGGGGACCTATGCGATTTATAATTTTGGACGCTATGTAAGTAATCTACAAGCTTTTGATCAGCAAGGAAAGTCTATTCCAGTAATTCGGAAAGACAGCAATACTTTTTCCTTCTCAAACGCCTCCACCCTCACTTACCTGGTCGATGATACCTGGGACAGCCCAGAAATTAAGGGAGCGTATATTTTTGAGCCAGCTGGCACTAATTTCGAGCAAGATACCTTATTTGCCCTGAACACGCATGCCTTGCTGGGTTATATAAAAGGACGGGAACAGCTACCTGTATCCCTTCAATTGAAAACCCCGAAAAACCTCGTGGCCTCCTCCTCTTTACAAGCAAAGGGAGGCAAATACGTGGCCTCCTCCTATCAAAAACTAACCGATGCCCCCATTTTAGTCGCTGCCGCTGATACCGTACATCTTCAGCTTGCTAATATGGACATCCTCATTTCCGTCTACTCCCCTAATCAAAAAATCAAAGCCGCTGAAGTTGCCCAGCAAATAAGCCCTCTTTTAAAGGCTCAATTAAAGTACCT
>CAJCBY010000097.1 GCA_903960725.1 uncultured Cytophagaceae bacterium
AGCACCACGAGGAGGTTCCATACAATGGTTTTGTTTTAGAGCACGGTAAAATTCACGCAGAGAATGGCGAGAAAGTGTATGATATTTCGATCACGAAAAACGTAGCCTCTTTGTTGCTATCAGCGGTTTTATTATTGACTATCTTCATTGGAATTGGTAAAAAATACCAAGACAATCCACACAGAGCTCCTAAAGGACTTCAATCCATGTTCGAGCCTATCATCATATTTGTTCGTGATGAGATTGCAAAAAATAACATTGGCGAGAAGCATTACCGCCGTTTCATGCCTTATTTGTTGACGATCTTCTTCTTCATTTGGTTTAACAATATGTTAGGCCTGATTCCAGGAGGAGCAAACGTGACGGGAAATATCGCTGTGACGCTGGTTTTAGCGATCATCGCCTTTATAGTTACTAACGTGAATGGCCGCTCTACCTATTGGACACACATCTTTGCGATGCCAGGTGTTCCGAAGTGGATGTTAATTATCTTAACTCCAGTAGAAATTGTGGGTGTATTCATGAAACCTTTCTCGTTAATGGTTCGTTTGTTCGCGAACATCACGGCAGGTCACATCATTTTATTAAGTTTAGTATCCTTGATTTTCATTTTTGAAAATGCGGCTTTAGGACTCGCTGTAGTTCCTTTCTCGCTTTTCATGAACGTAATTGAGCTAATTGTTGCCTTCATCCAAGCTTTCATCTTTACGATGTTAGTGTCGAACTATATCGGTTCCGCGGTAGAAGAGCATCACCATTAATTTGTAAATTTTTTTTTATTATATAAACCCAAATCGTATGTCTATTTTATCGATTTTATTAGAAGTTTCTGTAGGTCTTGGTCTTGCAGGTATTGGTGCTGGTTTAGCTGCTTTAGGAGCTGGAGTTGGTATCGGCCGTATTGGTGGTTCTGCAATGGAAGCTATCGCTCGCCAACCAGAAGCGTCTGGAAAAATTCAGGGTGCGATGTTGATCGTTGCTGCCTTCGTTGAGGCGGTTGCGTTATTCGCAGCAGTAATTTGTTTATTGGTTACTTTGAAATAAGAGACCAATCAGAATCTCCAAAGGGTTAGCCTTTGCATTTGATTCTACCCCATTTAAAACGCAATTTGGTTTACATTAGGTGCCAAATTGCGTTTTTAACACGATTTACAATAAATTAAAATACTATGGAGTTAATCACCCCAGACTTTGGACTTATTTTTTGGCAATTACTTGTCTTTGGAGTTTTATTCTTCCTTCTAGCCAAATTTGCTTGGAAACCCATCATTCAATCATTAGCTGAGCGCGAGCAATCTATCGACGAAGCTATCAAATTATCTGAAACAACGCGTGCTGAAATGGCCGAATTGAAAGCAGGTAATGAGCAATTAATCGCTTCAGCACGTGCTGAGCGTGACGCTTTAATCAAACAAGCGAAAGAAGCATCGGATGCGATGATTTCTCAAGCGAAGTTAGATGCACAAACAGCCGCTAACCAAGAAATCGAAAAAGCGCGTGTAGCTTTCGAACAAGAGAAAGCAAGTGCCGTAGCAGCAATCCGTAAGGAAGCAGCGACTCTTTCGTTAGATTTAGCGGAGAAAGTGTTAAAAAGCCAGTTAAAAGACAAATCAGCTCAAGAAAAATTAGTTTCTGAGTGGATGGCTGACGTTAAATTATCTTAATCGAATAGACCATGTCAGAATTAATTGTAGCTCACCGTTACGCTAAATCACTGCTAGACTTCGCGATCGAGAAGAACGCGGTAGAGGCTGTGGCTAAAGATATGATTGACTTCGCAGATACTTGCGAAGGAAGTTATGAATTAGTGCTAGCGCTAAAGAGCCCAATCATAAAGCATTACACCAAATTAGCCATCCTTGCGAAGTTATTCAAGGATAAATTCAATCCCGTTACCTACGGTATCTTCGTGATTATCACGAACAAGAACCGAGAAAAAATTCTTCCTGCTGTCGCAAAAGAGTTTATTTCGATGTACACGGACTATAAAGGAATACAAAAAGCGACCGTTACGACTGCTTCTAGCTTAACAGCTGATCAAAAAGCAACGGTAGCGAAAATCGTAAAAGATTACACCGGTAAAGAAGTAGAATTAATCGAACAAATTGATGAAAGCCTCATCGGTGGATTCATTTTAAAAGTA
>CAJCBY010000098.1 GCA_903960725.1 uncultured Cytophagaceae bacterium
GTTGATTGAAAATTTGATTTTAGTGGCGACGAACGCTATTCATTCGCCTTGGGGTATTGCCTTTAATGAGTCCCAAAGAATGGCCATCGAAGTCGATCCCTCTTGGAAAGAATCGCAACCTAAAGCTGGTTTAGAGGGAATGAAGGCCGCTCGTGCGACAGCCCTAATTTCTTACCGTAATTACGAAACCTACCTGATTACCCAAGCCAGAAAGGAGAATTCCTATGGTTCGTCACTGCGCGCGGTTTCTTACCAGCGCTACCAAGGCGAAAAATTAGCCCAGCGTTTTAATGCCTATTCGTATTTCCAATTATCGAAGATGATGGATACGCAAGATGTGGGCCGAAACCGCGGTGGTGCTATCGCCGCATTGAAACTGATTCAATCTAAAACGCTCGTTATCGGTATTAAATCCGATGCCTTGTTCCCCATTGTGGAGCAAGAGTTTTTAGCCAAATACATTCCCGGTGCCTCTTTCCAAGTCATCGATTCCTTGTATGGACACGATGGATTCTTAATCGAAAGTGGATTAATGACCAAAGCCGTTCGTTTATGGCAGAAATTACAACGCCTCGAAGTAAATCCGATGGCCGATTTCTTCCAAGCCTTAGAAGCAAAACTCGCATCCCATGAAATTTCACAATAAAGTTGTTTGGATTACCGGGGCGTCCTCAGGTATTGGTGAGGCGTTAGCCTATGCTTTTGCTTCGGAAGGTGCGCTTTTAGTGTTATCTGCTCGCAGAGAAGAAGAGTTGCAGCGAGTGGCCAAAGCCTGCGGCAATGCTTACGTGCTTCCGTTCGATATGCTTTCATTGTCAGAACACGCGGACCGTGTGCAGGATGTGATTCAGACCTATGGTCGTATCGATTACTTGGTTTTAAATGCCGGGGTTTCTCAGCGTTCTTTTGTGAAAGACACGGAATTCGACGTGTATCGCCGTCTTTTTGAGGTGAATTTCTTCTCGATTGTCTCTTTAACGCAGGCTGTTTTGCCTGTCTTTACCGCTCAACAATCGGGTGTTTTTGTGCCGATTGCCTCGGTGGCAGGACGGATTTCGACTCCGCGCAGAGCCGCTTATGGTGCGACGAAACACGCGTTGATTGGATTCTTTGATTCGGTTCGGGCGGAAGTTTTCAATGATGGGATCCGCGTGACCACGATTTTGCCGGGTTACATCAAGACGAATATTTCCCTTCACGCGATGAACGAGAAAGGGGAGGCTTACGGAAAGATGGATCCGAATCAGGCCAAAGGCTTAGATCCGAACTTCACCGCACAGAAAATCTTACAGGCTATACTAGCTGAGAAAAATGAATTCTTCGTAGGTGGTTTCCTCGAAGGTTTTGGCCTATTTATGAAGCGCTTCTTTCCTTCGATCGTACCGTTTATGTTGCGGAAGATTAAGAATACGTAACCTTCTTCTCGCTAAAGAAGAATACGAATAGTAATAATACCACACCAGCAATGGCAGCTGGGACCATCCAAACGGCTTGCCAATCCTTCACATCATTCACCGTATAGTAATCGAGAACGATGCCCGAAAGTTTCGAGCCGATGCCCATTCCGATTCCATAAGTCGCAAAAGTGATTAAGCCTTGCGCTGAGTTTTTGATTTTCTCGCCCGCTTTTTGGTCTGTATAAATTTGTCCCGTCACAAAGAAGAAATCGTAACAAACTCCATGGAGGATAATTCCGATATACAAGATCCATTCGCTCGAAATTCCATCACCATAACCGAAACACAGGAAGCGGACAATCCACGCCACTAAGCCCACCACGAGCATCTTTTTCACTCCTAAGCGCGTGAAGGCTATCGGAATCAACAACATAAAAATCACTTCAGAAGCTTGCCCCAAAGACATTTTGTTCTCCACATTGCTCATGTGCGAATCCGTTAATGAGGGATTTGCCATCGCATAATAGAACGACAACGGAATGCAGATCAAAATGGAAGAGATAAAGAAAATCAAGAAGGAGCGATCTTTGAACAATTTCAACGCATCCAATCCTAAAATTTGTGCCACTGACGCATTCTTATCCGCTTTAGGCGGCGTATTCGGCAGGGTAAATGAGTAGATTCCTAATAAGAAGGACGTGTACATCGCAATCTCAAATATGGCCACCTTGTCTCCCAAAGCATAAAAACCGATAATATTCGTCACCACAATCCAAGCGATGGTTCCAGTCACTCGAATGCTTGGAAATTCTTTCTCTGGATTAGACATTTGGTTCATCGCAATCGAATTTGATAGGGCCAAATTAGGGGCAAAGCAAAGTGTATAAGCCAAAATATACCAAAAGAAGGTTTCCGGGTTTCTTTCTAAACTCAAAAAGTAGAGGATAACACCGCCCAGTATATTCAAAAAGCCCATCACTTTTTGGGCTGCGAAGAATCGATCTGAAATTAATCCCACGAAGAAGGGGGCAAAGATGGAGGCGATCGCAAAAGTAGTGTAGGCGTTGCCCACTTGATCGCCCGTAGCGTGTAAATTATCTAGTAAGTATTTACTCATTTGACCATACCAAGCGCCCCATCCGAAGAACATCAGGAACATCATAGACATGAGTTGGAATTTTACGCTACTTTTCATCTTTTCATAGGTTTAGAGAGTCCAAAAATACAAATTTGTGCGAAAATTAAAATTTTCTGAAAATATATTTTTCGGGCATTTTGTCGGTTTTCGAATACCGGTTTTTCTTATTTTTCACGTTTTTTCTCTTCGGCAGTCTGATTTTGCATCGAGTTTTTCTGATTATTGCAAAAATATCATTTTATCCCCTAAAAATACATCTTCTTATCCTTTTTGAGCTAAGAGCTAATTATTTGATAATCAGTATTATTTGTCGTTTTTTTGATTGTTGGATTTATTCAACGGACAATTATGTTAGGAATCTTATTAATATCAGCTCGGCCAACTGGCGAATTTCACGGATCGATGCCCTTGTTTTTGGGCGCGTTCACGATGATCTCTTTGATATTAATTGGTTTTGGTATCGTACTCTTCAAAAAGCGCAAAGAATGGGTGCACAACTCTAAGATAACCTACGGCAAAATCGTCGAAATCTCGAAACGTTATTCTCGGGATGATCACAGCGGCCGATTCCCTATTTATTTCCCAATCGTGGCCTATTATGTCAATGGTTTAGAATTTAGACGCGAAGCAGATAAAGGCTTAGCCAAAACCTGCGAAATCGGACAAGAAATCCCCGTTCGTTATTTGTCAGAGAACCCATACGAAGCCTCATTAGCCGAAAACACCGTTCCAGGCCTAAACCCATCGATCTTCTTTGTGATGGGCCTTCTCATGTTAGGCAGCGCAATCATTTTATTTGTACTGAAGTCCTAATTTCATTTTTCAACGTCTTTTTGTAATTTGGTCCCAAATCTAGGACTATGGAAACCCCTCTAAAAGAGAAAGAGCAATTTAGAAATTACGATCAAGGTGATATCACCGCTGCTGTCAAGGAGCATTACCGTAAGATGCGCTCTCGCCAAACATACGAGTACGTTCAACGCATGAAGGCTAAATACCTCACATTCGAGCGTCCAATGGATCTTTGGGACATGATGGAGCGCCTAAATGTGCTAGTAGACGTTTCCGATCCAGATTTAAATCTCCCTAACGTCATTCACCTCCTACAGTCCGCCGAAGGTCTTCGCGCGGACGGTCGCCCCGATTGGATGCAACTAGTAGGTCTAATCCACGACTTAGGCAAAGCCATGTACCTCTTCGGATCTGACGAAGACGGCACATCCCAAGCAGAGCAATGGGGTCTAGTAGGGGATGTATTTGTCGTAGGCTGTAAATTACCCGACTCCTGTGTCTACCCAGAGTTTAACGACCTAAACCCGGACATGAAGGATCCCCGTTACAACACCGAATTAGGTATTTATGAGGCCGGCTGTGGTATAGACAATGTACATCTAGCTTGGGGACATGATGAATACTTATACCAAGTACTAAAAAATCACAAATCCAACCAGATCCCCGAAGCCGGAATGGCCATGATCCGTTACCACTCTTTCTACCCTTGGCACTCAGGCGGAAGCTATAAAGCCTTATTGAACGAGAAAGACGCGCAATACCTCGAGTGGATACGTGATTTCAATCAATATGATTTGTATACTAAATCCCCGGTGATCCCGGTTTTCGAGGAGTTGAAGGCGTATTATGAGCCGATTGCTGAGAAATATCTTGGTAAAGGGCCTATCTATTGGTAATATAGTTTAGGTTCCTAGAAAACGGCGCAAGCACATGTTTTCCGCTGAACCTAAACTATATTATCAATAAGAATGGACTCTTATTCTCGATCTTATCTAATTGTTAATTGATGATCAAATTTACCTCATAAAACTAAAATACCCCTTGAAAATGGCGCGAGCACATATTTTCTTCGGGGTATTTTAGTTTTATTCTCTTTCCAGAGAAAAATGTTAGATTGAGGTCAAAAATCGCCACCTCTCTTTCCAGAGATAAAACTTATAGGGCTTCCGAAAACATGTGCTCGCAACATTTTAAGCCACCTCACTTTTTGAGATCATTTGTAGTATTGGGGCCAAAAATAACCACCTCTCTTTTTCAGAGATAAAACAATATGGGGGTTCCGAAAACATGTGCTTGCGCCGTTTTAAGAACCCCCATATTGTTTTATCACCATCCATCATCCGCCTTCGGCTTCGCCGCCTTCTTCGCAGGAGCTGGAGCAGCTTTGGAACTGGTTGTTTTCCCTGTCACATTAGAGCTACTCAAATTTTCATCCAATCCCACGCGTGAGAATACGCGACAAACAATTTTCCAATCGCCATTCACCTTAATCAAGCTTAATAAGTCGATGTATTTGAAGTCGGCAAATTTGAATTCAACTGTTGCAACAGCGGATGTTCCGGCATAAGAGTAGGTTAATAAGGCACCGGTTGCTTTTGCACCACCTGCAGGCATGCCGGCAACGAATTTGCGTAAAGGTGTATCGGTGATTTTTCCAGTGGAGGCATTCAGATTTCTTAAAAGTGCATTGCTTAGAAAGGCACGATTGATGCTGGCAGAGTCACCTTTGGTGAAGCCGTCTGTGTAGGCGGAAATGGTTGATTTAATTGCGTCGTCTTCGGTTTGAGCAAAAGTACTGGTCGCAATTAGACATAAGAGGGCAAAAAATACGTTTTTCATGATTGATTGTTTAGTTCCCACCTGAATTTGCGGGGGGAAGAGTGGTTTCTCCTTTTAAAAAATATTTACTTTTTTCTGGGTAAAGAATGGATTGAACAATGTTTATTTTTGATAATGATTGATTTGCGTTGTTGCCTAAAATGATGATGGCTGAGTTATCTTTTGGATTGTGAAGATAATAGTTTTTAAATCCGTGCCACCAACCGGTATGGTAGGTTAGCCATTCACCATTTTCTAGTTGCTTCATTCTCCAACCTAAACCATAATTAGTAGTTAACACTTTTGGTTTTGTATGCTGAGGGGTGAATGCTTGCTCTAGGGAACTTAGTTTAACCACTTTTTCATTGTTTAACGCTTGATCCCACAAAAACATATCTTCCACGGTAGAATAAATTCCTTTGTCTCCGGTAACACCATCTAAATGGTCAAAGTTTGCTACAACGCTTCCATTTCCTTTAGGCACATAACCCGTGGCTGATTTTTTTAATAACTCTGGATGGTGTGGGTCATAAATGAAGGATTCAGTCATGCCCGCAGGGATGAAGATATTTTCCTTGACATAGCTTCTGAAATCTTTCCCACTTAAACGTTCAACAATATAAGCTAAGAGCATGTAGTTCGTATTGTTGTAGTGGAACTCTTTGTTAGGCCGGTAATTAATGCCTGGCTTTATGTCAATCATCATTTGTACGACTTTGGCATTCGTCAAAGGCGCTTTTTTGTCATAATATTTATCAAGCGCAAAAGTATAATCCGCAAGACCTGATTTATGCGTTAATAAACTGCGAATGGTAATGGATGAATCATAGGGAAATCCAGGGATATGCTGCTCTACTCGATCCTCCAATGAAATTTTCCCTTTTTCGACGAGTTGTAGAATGGATACGGCAGTAAATTGCTTAGAAACGGAGGCAAGTTGAAAAGCAGTTTTAGTGCTTAGCTTATCATTTGTAAACTTATTAGCTACCCCAAAGGCTTGTTTGTAGATGACCTTTCCATATTGCGCCACGAGCACAGTGCCATTGAATCCGGTGTTTTTTTGAAGGGATTTGAAAAAAGTATCCAATTTAATGGCTTTTTGTTGCGCAATTTTTGGGTCAAAAAGACTGGCTAGGCTATCATTTTTTCTTTCAATCGAACTTTTACCGGAGAAAAAATGCCCCGGAATATTGTTGCAGGAGGCCATGCAGAACAGCGATGCTAAAATGACAAGGACTAAAGACCTGCGATTCATGTAGTATTACAAAATTGAAATGATTAATTTTAAAGCAATTTAATCAGAAAAGGCTTTATTTCAAACCGAATGATTCAGCGGATTATTGTTTTCTTCTTTCTGTTATTGATTCGTATCTACCAGGGTATGATCTCCCCATTTTTACCCAACTCTTGTCGCTACACGCCCACCTGTTCAACTTATGCTAAGGAGGCGTTTCAAAAGCACGGATTAAAGGAGGGATTTCGGTTAACTTTAAAGCGCTTAAGTAGTTGCCATCCTTGGGGTGGACATGGCCATGATCCCGTGCCTTAAAGTCGAAGGGACAGTATAGCACTGTCTAAATTGTATTATTCTTATTTAGGCCTAAATTATTTTTGGCATTAGATTACCGAAAAAAAACTGATTTTTTTTTGAAAAAATTTTCTATTGAAAAAATACAATCGATTTAACGCTGTGTAGGCCTAAAAGCTTTTTAGTCCCCTCTTAAATAGGCGCTCTATTAAAATTAAACTAACAATTAGATTATTTTCAGATTCTGTACTACACTGTGCTAGTATGAAAGAAATTCTAACTTTTGTACAATTTGTTGTGCCTATGTCATTCATTCATTATGGAAATTCATTTTTTTATTCAATTTATTCTTCTTTTTTTTGCACGGGTTTTAAAAAGCCTACAAGAATCATTAATTATTTTTAACCTTTAATTTTTCACTTATGATTCATTCTTACAAGAGAGTGGGTCGCCTTGTGCGATCAAGTGTTAGTAACCTAGGCTTTAAACAAGCGTTTAGTGTTGCTGTTGCACTATTAATTTCCTTGGGTGCTTTTGCTCAAGATGTGGTTTCAGGGAAAGTAACTGACGCGAAAGACGGTTCAGCTATTCCTGGTGTTTCTGTTACTGTTAAGGGTACCACGAAAGGTGCTCAATCTGACATGAACGGTACTTATAAAGTAAATGCAGCAAGTGGTAGCACTTTAGTATTTACTTTTGTTGGTTACATTAAGAAAGAAGTAAAAGCTACAGGTTCTGTAGTAAACGTTTCTTTAGCTGCTGACAATCAATCTTTGGAGGAAGTTGTAGTAGTAGGTTACGGTACTCAAAAGAGAAAAGAGATTTCAGGAACTGTAACAAGTTTAGGATCTCGTGATTTCAACGCAGGTGTTGTAACGAATCCATTAGCTGCCGCTCAAGGTAAAGTTGCTGGTTTAGTTATTACGCAATCATCTGGAGATCCTAACGCACGCCCAACAGTTCGTTTACGTGGTACAGGTTCATTGAACGCAGGTTCTGAGCCATTATACGTAATTGATGGTGTGATCGGTGCTCCGATTGAAAACGTTGCTCCAGAAGATATCTTATCTATGGACGTTTTACGTGATGCATCTTCTGCAGCTATCTACGGTTCTCGTGGTGCAAATGGTGTTATCTTAATCAACACAAAACGTGGTAAGTCAGGTGCTCCTACAGTTGATTATTCAGCTTATGTGGGTACTGAGTCTATCTCTCAACGTCCTGAGTTGTTAAACGCTGCTGAGTTCCGTGCTGCTGCTGCGAAATACAAGCAAACGTTTGATGATAATGGTGCTAACACAGATTGGTTAGATGTTATTACGCGTACTGCGGTAACTCAAAACCATAACGTTGGTGTTTCTGGAGGTTCTGATAACTTATCATACCGTGCTTCAGTAGGTTATTTAGACCAAACAGGTACTTTGATCGGTTCAGGAAAAGATCGTTTAACAGGTCGTTTGAACTTAGATGCTAAAGCATTAGATGGTAAGTTGTTGATGAAATTCAACATGTCTGCTATGCAAACGAATGGTACGTTCTCTGATAACCGTGCAATCGGTTTTGCGATGAACATGCGTCCAACGGATCCAGTATATGCTGCAAATGGAAACTATTTCCAATTGCCAGGTACGTTCGCAAACTTTAACCCATTAGCGGCATTAGAGAAGAAAACAAACACACAACGTTTACAAGACTTCTTATTTAATGCATCTGCAGGTTATACGATCTTAGACGGTTTAGTATTTAACGTTTCAGGTACTTTACGTACGCAGAATGCTAACAATAGCTATTTTGCTGCAACTACTCCAGGTAACTTATTATCTACTGTAGGTGGTAACCAAGCGTCACGTTCATTAAACGCGGTAACTGATAAGCAATTAGAAGCTACATTGAACTGGACTAAGAAATTAAGTGATGTATCTACTTTAACAGTTTTGGGAGGTTATACTTACCAAAGCGTTGTTAACGATGGTTTCGGTGCTTCAAACAATAACTTCTTAACAGATAACTTTGGTGCTAACAACCTAGGTTCTGGTTTAGGTATTCGTGCGAATCCAAATTTGTTATATTCTTACAAGAACGAATACAAATTGGTTTCTTTCTTAGCTCGTGCGCAATACTCGTTAATGAACAAGTATTTTGCTACAGTGAACATGCGTCGTGATGGTTCGACTAAATTCGGTGATAACAATAAGTGGGGTTTATTCCCATCTGTTTCAGTGGGTTGGTCATTATCTGAAGAAGCATTCTTAAAAGGAAACTCAACGATCGACAACTTGAAGCTTCGTGTTTCTTGGGGTAGAACTGGTAACTCGGAAGGTATCCGTCCGTTGTTATCTAAATCATTCTACGGTCCTTCGGGAACTTACTATGATGGATCTGCTGATGACTTCTTGCCATCTTATGCGGTACAATCTAACCCTAACCCTAACTTGAAGTGGGAGGTTAACGAAAACTACGGTGCTGGTTTAGACTTCTCTATCTTGAAAGGTAAATTAACAGGTTCGATTGATTGGTATACTCGTCAAACTAATGACTTATTGTACACAGTTA